>CAIPBM010000079.1 GCA_903863295.1 uncultured Verrucomicrobiota bacterium
GATCCTCAACCACTATTGCCAGGCGGACATGACGCCGTTTATGCGTCCCGGATTGGTGCCAGGCATCAGCACGAACCTGACCTCCTGCCTGACGATTCTTTTCCCGGCCCAAAATGCCCATATCTTCCTGGCCAGCCGCTGGCTCTTTGAAGGCCTGACGTTGATTTTATTACTGGCGCGGCTGATGGGCCGGATCAATCTTTCGACTCAGTTCCAGGGACTGCTTTGGACCTTCCTGCTTTTTTGTCCACACCTGCTGGTAACCGAAGATTTTGTCATTTGCCTGCTGATCGGCGAAGGATCGTTTTTCCGCCCGGACCGGTATGCGGCGCTCAAAATTCTTCTCGTGTTTTTGCTGGTCAACCTGGTCATGGGAACCTGGACAACGTGGCCGCTTTTCTTCGTCGTTAAACTGATCCTGGCCGGATGGTGGCTGATGGATTTGATCTCGACCTCGAGTAAGACTCCAGATAACTCGCTGGCCGCAGATCAGGAACTATAGAGCGGCCGACTGCGCCAGTTCTGGGAACCGGGATGAATCTCCACGCCCGGAAAGGCGAAGTCGAACCACTGGAGAATGCGCGTCCTAGTCAGGTAAAAATCGCGACTGGCCACGAGTTGCTGGCGGATAACCTGGTCGTGTCCCTGGGCATCTTTCACGATTTTATAGCGATAGGTGTTCTGGTGAAAATAGGCGCGCGTGCCTTCTTTGTTCAGGCGTAGGAGCTTATACTCGTTCACCACGAGGGGGGATTCGTTGTACATGAGGAACGTGCCTCCCGGCATGATGCGGATTCCCTCCGGCGTCTGGATGCCGTCGTCGCAATAAAACCCATGATGGTAGGGGGCGATGACCACGCCGCCGTCTTCAATGTAGTATGCCTCGGCGAAATCGTAGGCGCCCAACTCGGGAGGCAACGTCGTGGCCCGCGTCAGAGTCATGCCGCAGAAGAGTAGGACGAAAAGGGCTAGAGCTTTATGAGGCATGGAAGCGATAGGACATCAGGTCAACGCACATTCTGCGATCAACGCCTGAGTCGCCGCAACCGGATCCGAAGCCTTGGTGATGGGGCGGCCGATGACGAGGTGATTCGCTCCGCGCTGGAGAGCCTCGGCGGCGGAGAGCGTCCGCTTCTGGTCTTGCAGTCCATCTTTTCCGGAGCGGACGCCCGGGGTGACCAGCTTCACCGGTTCCTGAATCTGTTGCCGGATCAATTCGATTTCATGCGGCGAGCAAACCAGACCATGAACTCCCGCCAGTACGGCCAAACGCGCAAGTCGCACAACCTGCTCCGCTGCCGTGCGATCGAAGCCGATCTGCCGCAGCGCGCCGTCATCGAGGCTGGTCAGGACCGTCACGGCCAAAATCTCCGTCCGGCTTCCTTTCACCGCAGCTTGCGCGGCCTGGAGCATTTCGAGTCCACCGCTGGCGTGAACGGTGACATAGCGCACATCGAGGGCGACGGCTGAGGTCACCGCGTGGGCGACGGTCTGCGGAATATCGTGCCATTTCTGGTCGAGGAAGATATCGACGCCTTCCGCGCGCAGGGCCTTGACGAAGGCCGGGCCCTCACGCGTGAAGAGCTGATTGCCGACCTTAAAGAGCTGTAAATAGGGCTTGAGCAGGCGGACGAGCGCTAGAGCTTCATCGGCGCGATCCACATCCAGGGCAAGAATGAGTTTGTCGGTCATCGTGGTCAGGGTATTACTGGAAGAAGTGAAACAGTTCGCTCCTGCCAAGATCAATCTCTATCTCCACATTCTCGGACGCCGTCCTGACGGCTTCCATGAGCTCGAAACCCTGATGGTGCCGATTTCCCTCGGCGATACGCTCGACATTGAGCTGATCCCGTCCGGCATCGAATTCAGTTGCTCCGATCCCGCGCTCTCCGACGCGCAGGACAATCTCGCCACGAAAGCGGCGCGGCTCTTCCTGGAGGAGTTCCAGCTCTCGACCGGCGTCCGGATCCACCTCGACAAGCGCGTGCCTGTCGGCGCAGGACTTGGCGGCGGCAGCAGCGATGCGGCGGCGGTGTTGATGGCCCTGCGGAAATTGACCGGCGTTGATGCGCCTGACCAAAAACTTGCGGAACTCGCCTCACGTCTGGGCAGTGACATCCCGTTCTTTATCTACCAGCAACCCGCCATCTGCAAGGGGCGAGGGGAGATCATTGAACCGGTCAAGCTGAAGGGGAGCTACCAGGGCTTGCTGGTGCATCCCGGCTTCGGCGTTTCGACGCCGTGGGCTTACAAGACCTACGCGCAAAATCCGCAGCACGGCGTTCTGGGGCGCGCTTTCCCGGATGTCACTTTGCGTAACGACTTGGAGCCGCCGGCCTTCTCAAAATATCCCTGGCTCCCGACGGTAAAGGGCTGGTTCCGCCAGCAGCCGGAAGTTCTGGATGCGCTCATGAGCGGGAGCGGAAGCTCGGTGTTCGCGCTGACCGGTTCAAATCAGGATAGCGAAAATCTCCGCGCACGGTTCCTGGCCGAATTTGGGGCAACGCTCTTCGCCACGCCGTTTACGGTCGCTGAGTAGAGTGCCGATCAGAGAGGAGGATGGAGGCTTGAGCGATTTTCCGCAAAAAAGCATTTTCATCCTGCGCCAAGTCGCTTAGGCTTCACAACTCGCGACGGTTCGTCCGTCACGACCTCTTTCGGGCAGATACCCAAGTGGCCAACGGGGGAAGACTGTAAATCTTCTGGCTTTGCCTTCACAGGTTCGAATCCTGTTCTGCCCATTTTTTCCCGTTTTTGTCCAGTCCGGTCAGGGCCGGACCTGTCACTCGTAATCGTTTGATTTCCAATAGGTTCAGAGTGGGAAGAAGCACCATTTTTCGTGACAGGCTCGGACACGTTTTGACCCTCCCGGACCAAACTTTGTGTGCCTATTTGTGTGCGTGTTTTTGAGCCGATTAGAGAGGGCAAATGCAGAACGGCGTCCGCAATTGGAAGTTGTCCCGCATCGGTATAGGTCTTGGCGGTTAGTCTCATGTCGCTGTGGCGCATGATCTCCATCGCTACGCGAGGCGCTGTGCCGGCCTTGGCGAGGTTGGTTGCCAGCGTGTGCCGGAGCGAGTGAAAGTCCGCCCTGAGCCCTTTGGCGTTGATAAATTCGATGCCCGCCGCTTTTAGGTCGGCTCGGAATTGATCCATGTTCGGCATGAGGTCGGCGAAGATCGCGTCCTCCGATTTCGGCAGGGTTTCCAGCAACGTCGCAAGGTCGGCCGAAACATCGGGATGCAGCGCGATAATCGCCTGTTTGTGATTCTTGGTGGTGGAGGCACGAGCGCTCAAATACTTCACTTTGGATTCAAGATGAACGTCGTCGCGGTCCACGTGCTTAAGCTCGCTGCGTCGAAGGCCTGTCATCACCGCCGTCAGGTAAAGGACTCGGCGTTTTCCAGCAACCTTGAGGAGACGGTGCATTTCGTCGTCTGTGAAAGCACGGCGGGGACGGGTTTGCTTTCCATTGGTCTGTACCTTCAGAACGTTCTTCAAGGGGTTTTTGGCAATCCTTTCGTGCTTCTCCATCCAGCTAAGAAACGAGGAGACTGAGCCTAGGTACTCATTCAGCGTCTTGGGAGAACGGTTCTGTTTGGCCCGCCAGCATTGGAAGGAATCGGCAGTGACATCGCGAAGTGCTTCCCATTTACAATCGCGGATCAGTTTCAGGACCCGGTTGTTCAACTCGCGGACGTATTGAGGATCACGATTGAGGGCATTTAGATCTGCGACGTACTGGGCGAGGTGACTTTGAATGGGGGATTGCGCGGCCTTTCGGATGGCTTCGGGTGCAATCATTCCCGTTTTCTCCATCTGTTTCTCCCGTACAAAATCTTCCAGGCGTTGTTGGGCGACTCGCTTGTCGGAAGTATTCAAAGGAACCTCTGAAATCTTGCGGTCCCCATCGAGTCGATACCGGCCTCGATAGAGTCGGGCGAGTGTAGTCTTCCCGTTGGCCGTTCTTTTCCGGCGATAGATCATGCAAATCATATATTCCTTTCCTGTCTACGGGTTTGGTTGTCGCGGTTCTGTTTGAGTCGTTCGAGGTAAGCTAAAATGTCCGAGTGATACAGCCGTGGAGCGCTGAGGACTTTCACGGGCCGGGGCAGGTCGCCTCGTGCGACCAAGCGTCTGACCGAGCGTGTTGAAATCCCTCCGAGCATTTTTGCCACTTCATCGAGGTCGAGGAGCCTTTCGGATTCGCGAGGGGCTGCCATAGTCGGCGCATTCATTTTTCACCCCGCGATTTTGTCGAATTGGCTCGCACAACGTCGTTATACAAGGGTATCATTTCGCGTGGGTCAGACAAGCTTTCCTGACGGATTAGTAGCGATTTTTTCAATAGAAAATTCATGACACGATTCAACCTAACGAAGGCGATTATGGTTAGCGTGCTTTGGGCCCTTGGGCCTTGGTTGTCCGCGAAAGTCACCCGGTCGCTTTCGGCGGGTAGCAGCGTCGAGCACAGCGGTGCGAAACCTTGGCGACTACGTGTTAATCACCTAGCTTAGAAACTACCATGCGGATATTTATCAGTTCCCTCATCACCGGCATGGAGCCGTTGCGCGCTGCGGCGCGGGAGGCTGTGACCACGCTCGGTCACGATCCGATCATGGCCGAGGCTTTCGGTGCGACGCCTCAATCTCCTCAGATCGCGTGTTTGGACGGAGTACGCCAGGCCGCTGTAGTTGTACTCATCCTGGGCGCGCGATACGGGAGCAAGCAGCTCTCCGGTTTATCCGCGACCCACGAGGAATTTCGCGAGGCGCGGAATCGTTGCCCTGTGTTGGTTTTCGTCGAGGACAAGCTTTCACCGGAACCGGACCAAGCGGCATTCATCGAAGAGGTGCAAAGCTGGAAATCGGGTTTGATGCGGGACGCATTTTCGTCCCCAGCGGATCTTCAAGCCAAGGTGACTCGTGCTATCCATCGTCAGGAACTCGCCACAGCGACCGCGCCCTTTGACGGAAACGAAGTCCTGGCCCGGGCGTTGGAAGCTTTTCCGGACGATGGACGGGGTTATCACCGGGGAGCGGCGTTGACCGTCGCCGTTTTTGGCGGCCCAAGCCAAACCATTTTGCGGCCCAGCGAGCTGGAAGCCCCGTCGCTCGCCGAGAAACTGGAGCGGGAGGCGCTTTTCGGGGCGGCCCGAATTTTCGCGCGGAGTGCGGCAACGACGAATACAATCACCGACAATAAATTGATTCTTGCTCAGGACGACAGAAGCCAGCGATGCCTGATACTCGACGCGCAGGGAGGAATCGTCGTCCGTCAACCTTTGGAAGACGAAGACGAAGGCAGGGGAATGTCGGTGATCATTGTCGAAACGGTCAAGGACCGGTTGACGGATGCCCTGCGCTATTCCAACTGGCTGCTGGAAGAGCTGGATCCCACCCACCGCCTCTCGCATCTGGTGGTGGCCGCGTCGGTGACCGGAGGATTCGGGATGCGCACGCGATCCGAACATCGGGCCAGTCCGAATTCAATTTCGCTGCCTGGCTTCGGGCAGGGGGACCGCCCGCCCGTTCAGTTGACCCCGCCGCATATGCAGCGGCCAGCGATGATCCAGAATTTGTCGCACCTCGTCGACGACCTCACCACCCTTCTGCGCCGTCAATGGCGCTAGGCCCAACCCTATGAAACGAATCTGCCTCCCGAACCAAGGACCGGACACCAAGAACAGCCAGCGAGCTGTGGCTCTCGCCATTCGAGAATGCGAGGCTTTGAAAGTAAAAGAGTTCACGTTGGTGGTGGCTGCGAAAAACAATTTCGAGTCGACCGTCATCGGTCAGTTTTTGGGCAGATCCGCCAAGAAGCTGGTCAAAGGTGATCTGGTACCGGTCGATACCGCCGGAAACAAGGTGAGGCTGGAAAGCGTCGCCACCATGGTAAAGGAGCATTCTGCCAAAGTGGTTCTCGCCCTGCATCTCACTCCCGCCGACATTCAAAAATTAGACGACCTATGGATCGACACGCTGATCTACGTCCCATTCAACGAAGCGGATGGACAGGCTTGGGCATCGAAGTGGGACATCGAGACGTTTGGAGTGCAGAAGGTGGATCATCCCATCAATCTGCCCGAAGAAGTTGTCGAGGCTCTGCAAGGCCTGACGGCGAGCATTAACCTGTCCACAGGCTTGGGTCATCCATCCGACAAACGAGACGCCAAACTGACGTTCGAGAAATTGCGTGATGCGGGCGTCCGGTGGGAACCTTCTGAATTGGAAAAATGGGCCGTCCGTAACAAGTGGCGGGCCGACCACGCCCAGAACTTGTCCGAATTGTCCGCCAGATATCTTTAGTCGACTAGAGCAGCGAAGAGGAAGGACCCGACTTACACCCGAGCGAACGACAAAACCGATTACCTCTCTCTCTCTTACCTTTCCCTCTCAAACCACGCTCGGCGCCAGCGAGCGCCCCCCCAAGAACCCTTGGGGGCGCGAGCCAGCCGACACGAAAGAAGTCAGCCCAAGCCGGGAGCGTGACAGGTTTCCTGGCACGGTCCCGGCCACCATCCTATCGTTTGGCCTTGGAACGGGAGCTTTGGCCGACGACCCTGCCGACCTCTGAGCAGGGGATCATGCAACGATTGTTCTTCACCACTGTCTCGATGTGTTCCAATTCGATCTGGCGGTAAACCCAGCGGGTACTGCGGCCAAAGATTTCGGCGAACTCAGCGGGAGTCAGAAGGAAACGCTCCGAAGGGAGAATGTCCGAGCCAAGGCCGCTCATCAGTCGGTTCCTCCCGCCTTGCGGCCTTCATTCTTTTCCTTCCAATGCTTGTTGAGCAAAGCCGTGGCACGATCCAGCCACTTGACGTCACCGTGGAGCGACTGGATCTGCGCAGTAGAGTAGTATTTTGTCGAGTTCTGGGCGGGCTTCCCGACGGGTTTCAACAGGCCCTTGGAGGCCAGGACGGTGATATCGTAGGGACTGAACCCCAGAAGCCACCCCGTCTCCCTCGCGGTAAGACGGGAGGGGAGGTGGCGCTGATTGAGAAACGCGGTCTGTTCCGGGCTCATGGCTTGCCCTTTCCAGCGGGACGGGCCTTCCAGACTGCCTTGGGCTCGGAAGGAGCGGAGCAGGCATCGATCACGCGGGCGGCGAACTCCGGACCGATCAGATTGGTGACCTGGCCCCGGAAGGCTTTCTTGTCACGGGCTTCATAGCTGGTGACCTTTCGGAACAGGGAACTGAAATGGTCTCCCGTGAGGCTTTTCACCGTCAGGTAAGGCGGTTGCAGGGGATCGAGGTGGGTCTTGAGTTGGGGACCGGGGAAGACGATGCGGCATTCGCAGCCATCGGCAGGCAAGACCCACTGGTCGCCGATGCTGTCCTTGTCGAGCAGGGGAATATGCTCGTTCGGGCGAGCAGCCGCTTCGGTCTTAAGCTGGTCTTTGATTTTCTTGAATTCCTCATTGAGCAGGAGGAGTTGTTGGTGAATCTCAAAGCCGCGCTCAACGAGCGACTTGAGGGGATTTTTGAGTGGGGTGGTTTTGGTTTTCACTTGGGTTCCTTTGTTCCCCAAGTGGTAAACCCACCTCTCATTTGCTCATTTTCTGTCCTTGATAAACCTCCTCCGTCCTTGATGAATTGCCGTACGCCTTGACCATCCTTGATCGAATATTTTTGACATAGTTTTTAGATTCGCGCGGACGGCGCCGGTTTAGCATTTGTCGCGGGTGAGGAATTTTGTAAGGTGCCGCATGGCCCTATCTGACCTGTCCAGCTCTCAACTACGTCGACTCGTCAAACTCGTTCGACTGAAAGAAACGCTCCAAGCCAAGCTGGCAACGGCCAATCGGCAGATCGATGAACTGGAAGGTGGTGACGCCGTATCACGTCGCACGTCTCCCAAGGGCAAGCGCCGGAAGCGACGTGGGGCAATGCGGGACAGCCTGTTGGAATTGTTGAAAACTGCGGGCAAAGACGGTTTGTCGGTGAATGAACTCGCGGAACGCCTGAAAGCAAAGCCGGCCAGTGTCTCGGTTTGGTTCTATACGATCGGGAAGAAAATCAAGGGACTCAAGAAGATCGGACGCGGCCGATACGCGTACAAGGGCTAAGGCGCAGTTCACGTCATGGAGGATCCCATTACTCTGCCTGAACGTCCGAGCGGGGATAATCCCACCGAGTACTGGGAATGGATTGCACTTGCCTGTAAAGCGATGGAGCAGGCGACGCCATACGGGGAAGCTCCGGAGTATCTGTCATTCCATCATACGGAGGAATACAAGGAGCAGGCGGAACGGGAAGCAGCAGAAGACGAGTGCTCGCCTCGCGCCAGGGAATTGGTGGATCTGGTTCTGCAGAACAAGGTGCCCAAGAAGAAGGAACGCGGTCCCTACTTTTTCGTGCGGGAACGATTTCGTTTTGCCCATCGAATGGCGAAGGCCATCGCTACCATGCCGGGATATGCGAAGCCCGGAGGCGTGGCAGAAAGTCCAACAGCCGCTCCGATTGAAACGGTGCGCCGGTTGGCCATCGACGTCTACGATGCGGGACATTTTTGGGAAACCCGGTGGTCCCAAAAACGCCGCTACGAGTACTAGGACGACCTTGTGGCGAGCTTCGATGATCTTTTCTTCGCTGGGGTGGAGGAAAGTTTCGCCGGGCGAACTTCTGGTTCGCACGGGTAAGCCTTGGTCAACTGGAACTCAGGATGTTGTCGCATCCAGTCCAGGAACCACTCCGGTCGGCATTTGTTCAAAAAGAACGGGCTATCCGGCATGGCTTTGACACGCGAAACAACGTTTTGGGACACGTTGCAGATTTCGCAGATTTCTTCTCCGGTGAACATCCAGCAGGGGTTCTCCTTCCAGAGACTGTGTAACTGTTTTTGGTCTAGCATTGTAAACTTCCCTCCTTCCAAGAGTCGTGAGACTACGGTTCAAGTGATGTCAGGGCATAACCAGCACGATAGGGGGTGGATTCCGGTTCATCGGGCAGCGGCATAAGTTGAATGGCGGCGAGGGCCAAACAAATCAGACGAGGAAAAGGAAGGTTTCCCACAAATCGGGCTAGGCTGGGCACGGACAGTCTCCTGTTGTGCGACGGTGCCTGCTCCCGGAAGGGCGTCTCGCTCTTAATGACGAGAGCTGCCGTTTGCGTCGATAAGGCAAATTATACAAAAATATAATCAGCTTCCAGTCATTATTTTAACAACTGGCGTAACTCCCTCAAAAGGAGATTAAAATTCTTATTTTTACGGTATCACTGTAAAAATTGAGAATCAGCCTATTTTGGCGATAATACCTCTGAAACGGCCCCATCTTGATTTTGGTGCAGTTTCTTCATATGGAGATCGAGAGCCGGGAGCTTCTCATGGCCCAAGAGGAGCCGTGCGCGGGTAATGAGCTTCGGCTCTACGGACGAGCCGGGATGATGAATGAGGTGCAGGACATGAGCCACGGAATCGCGGACGATCTGGCTTTCGGTCCATCCGAGGAGTGAAGCCAGGGCCTTAACCTTGGCGCGTTCGTCCTCGTCGTTGAACTTAACGCTGAGTGGTTTGACGGGAATCATGATGATAATTCAAATCGGAAGCCGAGGAAGGCGACCAGCAGGTCGCCTTCTCTGGGCGAAGTTCGGAAAACCGCGCACGAGGGGCGGAGTCGGCGGGGGTCTTTTCCCGCCGGTCCGCCCTTCGTGCCGGAATGATCAGGCCGACACTCCGTGTCCCAAGGAGGGCCTTGGGGTGAAGTCGACCCGGGTTTTCTCTCGCGTGATTTCACGCACGAGAGCCTTCTCGCGATAGAACGGATTGATCTTCTCGAGACGATCCATGATCCGCTGTTTCATGCTCGGTTCCTGAGCATCGAGCCATTCCTTGGCTTGGGGAGCCTGGCGGGCGGTTTGTCGCATGTCGGCTTCGTGCTTGAACATCTTGTTCAGCATGAAGGACCGGATCGCGCGTTCGGGATTATCCTTCACGAGGGAGGAGTAATAATCGTTCATCTTCGGATTGGCCTGGATGAAGCCATCGAGCCGGGAATTGACCTCGGGATTGACCCGGAGGATACGTTCCTCGGTGAGCGATTGTGAGGCCGGAGCAGTTTCGTTCAGCGGCGGGGGATTCTTGGGTTTAAGAGCCATAATGATTTTCTTTCAAAGGTGGGTTGAGGTTAGGGGGCGTTCTCGAAGCCTGGGCTGAAGACCCAGGTATCGGTTTCATCGGGCATGGGAGCGCCGGTGATATTGCGGAGAGCGCGGTCGAAGTGCGTGGCGATGTCGTGGGCGCTAAAGCCCGCGAGCATGAAGCGCATGAGGGTTTGCGCGTCGGGGGCGTCCCCTTGCTGCAAATATTCATTCAGCTTCTCGGAAGCGTTGTAGTATTCCTGCGCCACGTCATCGGGCAGCGCGACAGTAATGTGCATCATAAGATTATTTGTTTTTCTGAGTTGTTTTGTTGGTGGTGGGCCAGAGCCAGGAGGTCCACGATTTGGCCGAAGGCGGCGTTGTGGTTACTGGCGGTGGCTGAGAGGGTGAAACGGTCTGCGGCTGCGGTTGGGGTGCCGCCACGGGAGGTTCGGCTGGGGGCACGGGCAGGAGCACGTGTTGCCGGTCTTCCTGGAGGGCTTTGATTTCTTCCGCGAGCCTTTGGTTCTGCTCATAAGTGGTCTGTAAAAGTTGGTCCTCCTGCTTGAGGCGTTGTTCGAGTTCTGCCGTGAGGGCGGTGTGCTGCTGGGCAGGATCAGCGGTCGCCATTTCGCCGGGGCCCAAGGGGAGGGAGGTCGGTTCATTCGGAGCCGTATTCCAATCCGGCGACGACTCGGCCCGATAGACTGTGTGCCCCTCGTGCATGACATCGGGATCGCTGGGATCCTGATAGCGGCCCACCGGATAGGCTTTCAGCTTCTCGGGGGTACGGACCGTGGACGGATCGGCTGTGGGATGTTTTTGCGGCAGCGAGCCAGCGCTCACATTGAGCGAAGGCGGGTTTGAGGTGGCGCAACCGACAAGCAGAAGCGCGGGAAGCAAATAGTAGAGTTTCATGGTTTTTGATTTTCAGGTTTGAGATCGACGAGGGACTGGCCGCGTTTCGCGTTGTCCAGGTCGATCGTTTGGGTCACGTAGAGGTAAAATTGTTTTCCGGCCGGGACGCGGACGTAAAAGCCGTCGCGCTTGATGGAATCGAGGATTTGCTGGGCGTACTGGTTGAGCACGGCGCTCGTTCCCGCGAGCGCAGCATTTTTGGGTGTGGAGAGAGGCGTCTCCGTCGTCTGGCCAGTCAGCGCATTCGAGGACGTGGTGGTGTCTTCCAACCCGGTTGTCGCCGCGCTTAGGAACGTCGCGGCGAAGAGTTTGATCTCGGCCCAGTTATCGGTCTTGAGGATGTCTCCTTTGAGCCCAGCTGAACCATCGGTCAACTGCCACGTCCCCGTCGTTTCGTTGCGCTCCATATCGAGGGCATCGCCCTTGAGCGGCAATTCCGCTCCGTTCATGCGGTCGGTGGTTCGCCAGACGAGAACCCAGTTCTTGTCTCCGGCGATCCGTTCGCGGGAAGGATCAACCTGGGCGCGGCCATGGACCTCGGCCCCGGCTGGGATGATGAGCTTGCCGTCGTGCCATACATCCTCGGTCACAAAACCAATGATCGGCGTTTCGATCTTGGCCGAATCGATGGTGATAACGGTCTGGCAGGGAATCATTCGTCCGTAAGGTGCATAGGTATCGGAAACCTCCGTTTCCTTCCCGTTTCCGTGATAGAGCGAAATCGGCAGGATCACTTCTTTAGCCGGCGTCTTCGCTCCATTCGGCGTGGGTTCGGCCTCTGCAGGATGTTTGTTGGCAAAGTCGGCATCGGGCTTATGTGAATACCAACTGGACGGCTGCTGGGTTTTATCAGCCGTGCGATCCAGTTTCGGCTGAACCAGAGTGGTCGTGGACGACTTGCCCTGTCGGAAGTAGAGGACACCCGTCAGCAGGCTGGCTCCAATGAAGAACAGGATGCCGAAAGCCATGACCTGGCCGGTCTTGGATTTGAAGAAATCGAGGAATTTGCGGGGATTCATGAGTGGTTCTCCTGACGAAAGACGAGGACGTTGAAGGGATTCTGGACGGCGAGGTGATTGCGTCCGCCGTGGGGCGTACCGCAGATGACGAAGTAACCATTGCTGTGGCCCGGAGTGACTTTCCCGGATTTCGCATCGCTAGTTCCTGGTGTCATGATTCCCGTCGCATCGGACAACGCGCTCCAATAGACGCCGGAACCGACTCGGACTGCGAGGGACTGCGGAACGTAGTAAATGGGCTGATCGGTTTCGTTGACGAACTCGACCTGAAAAATCAGCGCATCCTCCGCGTCGAAGCGGAAGACCTTCGTCAGGATGACGTGAAACCCGCGATAGGCCGTTTGGGTGAACGGTTCGGCCTTGTCGATCTGCGAGATCATCTCCGGGTACTGCTCGGCCAGAAGCGGATATGCCTTTGCCTTGTCGAGCAGACCCAGGAGCCGGGACGGGCCGACATTCGGCTGTCCGGCAGTTTGAGCCGGCGGCTCGTCAGCCGCATAGAAGGTCACCGATTGAAAGGGAGCCTTGTCGGTGGTCAACTCCACCACGTAGACCTTGCGATTGATGATCACATTCAGCGTGGCGGTCGCGGGCTCCGCCAGGGAACGGACCGAAAGGAACCGGTCTCCGGCATGGTAACTCAGCAACATCTTCGCCGGGTTCTTGGGATCGGCGGTGATGCCGCTGCCTTCCAGTGCGGTAATGGGTTGCGGGAAGACCAAAGTGGTCACCTTGTCGGTCGAAACCTTCAGGTGGTAGACGGTCTGTTCATCGAGGGGGAACGATTTGATGGCTTGGGCGTGCGCGCCAGTCAGGCCGAGCACGACGACAACGAGGGTCATTAGAGTTGAGCGAATTGGAATTTCCATACAGCGAGGGGGAAGCGACCGTTGGCGGTCAGGTTGGGGTTACGAAGAAGGGTGAACTGAGCCCGAAACTTCTGGGTTTCGGTGAACGGTTCGCCGTTGAAGAGACCGACCCGGATCAATTGTCCGGTGGCCTCGACGAGGACTTGGTCGTTGCGGGTCTTCAGGACATCAAGCCGGAAGACCTCGACCTTCTGGTGAATCTGTTTGGCCTGCAGTTCGGTGGACTGCTGGCTTTGCATCGCCTTGGCTTGATTGAGGGCGTCGGGCAGGAATAGTTTTTCCAGCAGGTCGGGGTAATCGAATCCGTTGGGATTCTTTTCGAGCAGCGCGAGACAGGCGAGCAACGTCTGGGAGGTATGCAACTTGGTCGCATCCTCGAAGTTGAGCAGCGGCGATATATGGTAGGAACCGGTCTCGTCCAGAATCACCACGCGTTCCTGGGTGCGGTAAGCGGAGATGATCAAATAGGGTTGGATGAGAGCGGCAGTCACGGCCAAGGCGGCGACGAGAAACCAGACGCGGGCGGCCCAACCGTGATCGGCGAAGAGACGAAGCACGGTAGGTGAAGCTTTGGGGCGTTTGATTTCGGATGAAAAGGGAACTGGAGTTTCGTTAAGGACATTCATACGGGGATGGGATTAGGGGTTAAGGGAGCAATAAAGGTGGAGGCGGCCGGAGCGCGAGAAACCGCGGGCTGGTGGGTGACAACCGAGCCGTTGGAAAAAGCCTGGGTAAAGGGTGTGCCCGATTGATTGGCAAAGTTCTGGGCCTGTTGCGGCGTGATGCGGTCGGCCACCTGACCAACTGCGAGTGAGCCGCGAGGGGTTTGCATGAGGCCGTTGGAACCACTCGGTAACGGTGACATCGGGCTGGAGCCACCGGACAAAGGGGCAAGTGGACCGCGCGGAGCGGGTAGAGCCATGCTCGAAGGACTTGGTGGAGGAGGGTTCGGAGCCGAACCGCCCGATGAGGCCGGAGAGGATGAGGGCGTGGAGACGCCTTCTCCCCCTCCGCCACCCTTTGCCAGAAACTTGCTGGCTCCGGCGAAGCCGAGTCCCATCTGAATTGCGGCGCCTACGGCGGAGGACATCGGTGTTCCCGAGCAGAAGAGCATCTGCATCACAATCGGGGTGACGAGACTTCCCAGAATGAGCCAAAGGGCGACGATGCCGCCAATGACCAGCTTGGCCGGGGTGAAGCCGGTAGCCAGGCCTGCGGCTAGCGCTCCTGCGCTAACCACGGAAGTCGAACTGGTCAGCAGTGAATAGCCGACCAGATCCACCACGGCAAAGCCGATGGGCCAGGCCAGGATGGCGAGCGTTTGCTGGACATACTTGATCGCGAGTCCCTTGGTGCTTTCAAAGGCGAAGAGCGACAGCGCAATGGGCAGGAACAGGTAGCAGAGGCATTCCATGACGAACTGCACAATCATCATGGGGAGCTGGACCATGCCGCCGATCCAGACAATCAACCAGCCAAGCGCATACTGGACCGCCTTCATGAGTGAGTTTCCGACGTCGAGCCAGTTGATGCCGGTGTCCGGTGGTTGAATCAACTGCATCAGGGCCGCGCCGGTGCCATCGACACTGCCGGTGAATTCCTTTCGGATGGAAACCGCGATGTTCCAGAATTCGTCCCGGATCAAATTGAACCACATCGGCAAGGTGGCGATGATCCCGCAGAGGATGATGTTGGTGACAATAGGCCGGGCCAGTTGGCCGATGCTCGCGCCGCCGCGACCCGTCCTAACAACGATGGCGGCGGTAAGGATGAAGTAGCAGATGAAGCGCAGCTGCTGGCTCAGGTCTTCGACCATCGGCTGCAGGGTGGGAACGAGATCGCTGATCGTCATGCGGTGCACCGGTGGAGGTTGGTAATGCGTAAGGAATGGCCGGTCGGCATCGAATCCCGATGGGGAACCGGAGGCTTGGACGCATCACGAGGAGCAGAGGGTGCTTTCGGTTCAAAGGGGCGGATGAAGCAGACCAGCCAGATGACCAGGCCGGCGATCAGGACCGCCAGTTCGAGCCAGCGCAGATAGCGCCTGGGTTCGGAGCAAAAATTCCGTTGAAGCCTTATGATGGTATCGGCATTGGTCCGTTCGGCAGCCTCCCGGAATCCCATCTGACGCAAGCGTCGTCGCAGAATCCAGACCCGGAGACGGAGAATTTGAAGATAGAGATATTTCATGGAGTTATTTGAATTCGGTGCGGTCGCTGCTGATCTGGCCTTCCCATTGCATGAAGTTCTGGAGAGAAACATTCAGTTCATGGTCGGCGGCCTTGTTGGCGGCCTGGGCCTTCATCTCTTGATCGTTCTGGTTGGAGATGTTTTGGGTCACGATCTGATCCGTCGCCGTCTGCTGCTGTTGACCAAGGGACGCGATCTGACCGTCGATGGCAGCGGCCTGGGCCGTCAGTTTCTGGACGGTGCTTTGATCCGGTGCGGATTGGATTTGAGCCAAAGTCGTCGCCTTCTGCTGCTGCAAGGCCGCGATACGAGAAACCGTGTCCTGAATGACATTGCCCACATTGGAATTCTGATCCTGAATCGCGGCAAACGCTTTGAACTGCGTCGGATCGAAATTCATCGTCAATCCGCTCGGCGTCTTGAAATCAATCGGGGTAAATAGATGCGAGCCGCTATTGGCCAGCGCCTTTGCCCCGTCCACCGTCTGCAGGAGGCTGGAAGACAACTGGCCGACCGTCTGGCTGAGTTGTGAACCGCCCAGCAACTGCAATTGGAGCGCACCGGCAGCGGAGGCAGGATCGCCGATGTAACCCTTCATCGTCTGGGCCAACTGCACATATTGCTGCATCTGGGTCAGCTGCTGGTTGAGGGTCGCGATGGATTCCGTCCACTTCGCGATGTCCTCAACATGATTCAACTGAGCAATGGGATCGGCCACGACGGCCACTGAGTATTGAGCCCGGGCCAGCGGCGCAAGGCCGAGGAGGGCAACGACAAGAAAGAAGAGAGTTTTCATAGAGGTAGGAGTGGAGGGTTACTGTTCGATGCGGACCGTCTCGACGTGCGAGACCGTCGTGACACCGTTGGTGGTTTGACCGGGAATGGTGATGGGGAGATCGGCAACCTTCGCCTGCGGCGTCTTTGGCAGTTTCTGGAGGTTCTGCACCATCCAGTATTCCTGCTTCACGGCATCGCTGCGGCCGAGGTAGTAGCCGGTCTTGTGATCACCGGTGCCTTCCGGTCCGGGTGGGTTGGAAGTCGAGGCGCAATGGGCCAGGACGAGGGGTGAAATCAAAATAAGAAAGAGTCGGATTTTCATAAGCGTGGTGGATTAAGGGTTGGGGCCGGAAACATGGCGCAGCGTGCCGCAAAGCGGCGGCTGGACCGTGGGCGAGTAGTAACAAAGGGAGGAAAACTTCTGACCTGGGGCCTGCTGCTCGGGCAGGGGATAGTGCTGAACGGCGTCGATCATCACCTCGGGCAACTGGATGTCCTTCGAGATGTCTTCCAGATCCGAGCGATCGAACTGACGCATGAGGAAAAACTGCTTGGAATTTCCCATGATCACCGGACGAATCCGGGTGCTCTTGAACTTGGAATACTGCTGAACGATGGAGATGATCCAGCAATTGAACTTGCGAAGTTGGGCGTAGCCTTCGCCCATGATCTTCTCGCCACCGGGAACATCGAGGAATCGCGCGGCTTCCTCGAAGATGATCCGTTTCCACTGAGACCGGGGAAGGGTGATGATGTGCTGCCGGGTAAAGCCGGAGATCAACAGACCTGCTGCTGTCTTCAACTCGACGGCCTGCTCCGGGATATAACCCAATTCAAAGTGAGCAATCTTCCCGGTCAGGGAAATGTTGGTCGTGCCGTCGAAAAGCTTTCCATATTGCCCGCTGGCAGTCCACGCGGTGAGGAGAGTGGCAACCTGGTCAATCTCCTCCTTGCGATGCTCGGGCATCCGGGAGAAAAACATCAGATCGAGCAGAGCCGAATGGTTCGGATACTCCTCAGGCGTAAAAGCTGAATAGGCGGTCTGCATCAGGAACCGTTCGGTTTGCGGCTCCTTCAGGAACTGGGTAATTTCGCCTTCAGAGATGCCGCTGTAGAAGCTGAGAGCTTCGTCGTTGGTCGCTTCCATGCGGTCCCGCAATTCGGCGTAGGCATCAAGGAAGGTGGCCCCAAGACCCATGCGCTCCCGCCACTTGTAGACGGCGCACGCCAGACGTTGCAGTCCGGGGAGGCGTTCCTGATGCTTGCCGGACCATTCGGCGAAGGTGTCGGAATAGAGCTGGTTCACATACTGACCGATTTGGGCCTGTCGAAGCTGCTGCCGTTCGGGATCGGTCGATTCACCGATCATTTTGGAAACCAAGGCGACGGCGCTGGCGATCTGCAGCTGATTGAGAGGAAGGCCCTGGGTATCGAGATAATTGAGCGTCAACTGGCCATCGGGATGAATCAGGATGGGAGTTCCGCCCAAGCTCTCGGTGAACTTCTTGTAGGAAAGCCCTTCCTCGATGATGACGGTGTAGTCGTAACCCGCCTGGGTCTGGGTAAGCAGATCGTCCATGGCGAACGACTTGCCAGCCCCGGTCATCCCGATCAGGACGGCGTGTTGGGGAGTTCCACCGATGAAGGTGCGGACACCGGCGAGGTTACCATTGGTTCCGTCGTAGATCGCCTCCGCTTCGGCCAGGTGAGCGGTGAAGGTGGAAGAAAAAGGCAGCAGATCGGCGAGATAACGGTCTTCCGCATAAAGATCGCGGTAGCGGTAACTGCTGCTGGTCCAACCCGGCCAGGTAGAGAAGAAAAGCTTTTTGGCGGTGGTGGGAAGCGAGGTTTCATACACCTGCGCCCCGTTCATCTGGTTGACCGAGTTCTTGATCGCCGCGCACTTGGCGCGAAGGCCGGTTTCGCTTCGGTCCCAGACCCGGATGACGTACTCGACAAAGAACGGGAAGGAAAAGCCCTGGGCGAGGGAATCGATCTTCCGCCCCTTCTTTTTCAGAGCAACCGACATGGAATGCTTCCCCTCGGCTTCGTAATCACCGCGCAACCGGTCGATGGCCTTTTCTTCGCGAGAGATTTCCTCGCGCACCGGAATCGGCTCGATATTGATCGTGATCTGATAATCGAGGAAGGGGAGGGAGGTCAGCCGGTGGACAATTCCCGGATAGGTCTTCTGCGGCCACCGCTTGATGGTGAAAAGCGCGTGGTAGTAGTCATCGAGCTTGAACCCGATCTTGTCCTCAAACCCACGTTCATCGTCATCCCAGCAGAGTTCTTGGATCGAAAGCTTCTCGCGGTAAAGCGAAGGAAAATCGACCACGAGGTGATCAGAAAGGGACGGGTTAAGGAACCGCTTGTAGTAAGCGAAGTGTTCTAGGTCGGACATGGGCCGGACAGTCGTCCCCGCTCCGAAGATGGTCGTCAGAGTCGTGCCGAGTTCATCGAAGGTCGACCGAAGCTGTTCGATGGTTTTGGTGTAGTAATCGAGGAGAGCCTCGGGACTTTTCAGCACCTTGGACGCGGTCTCAATGTCTTGGGAAATGAAGAGGACCAGCTGCTCCCGGCGCAAGGTCCGATCAACCATCCGCTGCCAGTAGCGGGAGAACCGTTCCTGTCGGGTGTTCCGCACGTACTCGTTGGTCACCTTGGAGGTCTGCTGGTGGTACCGAGTCAGCTCCTTCTGATAGTCGGAATTGCAGGTCCATTGTAACTGAGCCCGTTGATTGGGTCCGAGGGAAGCAAGGAAGATGCGGAGCTTGTCCTGGAAATCGTTCTGTAGCCCGATGGAGGCGTGCTGAAGGTCGGGCGGCTCAATCAGGTAGCCTTGGCTCGCCATCGAACCGGACTCGAGGTTGCCGTAAAGGATCAGGCCGTTGGCAAAGTGGCCGTTGGGGGATTTATCGTGTCGTTTCATGGGGAGGACGGGCGTGGATTTGGTCGTGGGGATTGAAGGAAGCTCCGCTTCCCGTGATCCAGAGTTCAAAGAGGTCCCGGTCGTAACCGGGTGGTTTGCCCTGCTTGAAGAGCAGGATGTAGGTAACCGTCAGTCCGAAGGGCACCGCCCCCAGCGGAAAACTCAGCCACCAGACAACGTGGAAGAAACTGAAGAGGATCAGGATCACGCCAATGGAAAGGGCGGCGGAGGCGACGACGGGCATGAAGAGGTTGCCGTCGAGACCCCAGACGGATCCGGCAGAATCATCCGCAGCGTTGGTGTCAGTGAGTCGTAGTTCGTTCATGGGTGAGGGGGGGAGGGATGGGCGACGGTGCCGAAGGGACTAGAACGAGGGGGTAAGAGTCGCTCCGCTCAAGTTGAAGATGGCGAAGAGAGCGCCCATGATGGCGGCGGCCCCGGCGATGATGATGCCGGCGACGATGCCCATCTTGCCGTCGGCGTCGCCTTTGCTGATGGCATTGGCGCCGGACCAGATTTTGATCACGCCCCAGAAGAAACCGAACATGAAGAGAATGCCCATGGCCGTGCTGAATCCTTGTTTCAGCTGTGCCGTTGAATCCCCGCCAGTGGCCTGGGCGAGGATGGGGGTTAAACCGACGAGTGATTTGCCTGCTATGGCAACCAGTGAAGGACTGATATTTGTCATGGCCACATTGAGCCACGAACGAAGTCCGTTCCGTTAGAGTGCGTACGGAAGGTGTTGGGCGAAAGCCGGGGAAAGCGAAAGCGAGGAAAATTGGCCTTTGGAAACGACCATTTTTTGGTCGTACAGTCCGCGCACCATGAACACTTTTCCGTCAGATTTTCTCACCAAGCTCCGCAAGCTGGAGCCCCACCTCAAAGCCAACATCAAAGGACAGGACCACGTCCTGCCTCGAATCTGCTCTGTTCTCCAACGGGGCGAACTGAACCTAGCCCATCCCAGCCGCCCAAAGGGCTCGTTCCTCTTCGTCGGTCCTACCGGAGTCGGGAAAACCGAGGTCACGATCACCTTCACGGATTACATCTTTGGCGAGGGTTACCTCCACCGGTTTGATATGTCAGAGTTCCAAAATCAATCGTCAGTGGGTCTGCTGCTCGGAGCTTCCGCAACTGAAACGGGTATGCTTGGCCAAGCTCTGGGTAAGCACGGGAAAGGAACGCTCCTTTGGGATGAGATGGAAAAGGCGCATCCGCTCGTCTTGGACTTGCTGCTCCAAATGCTCGATTCAGGCCGTATAACCCTCGCGAACGGAGAGACACGAAGCCTTAACAATTTTTACATTGTTCTGACTTCGAACATTGGCGCCGCTGAGGCGATGCGGATGGAGAACTCCGCTTTCGCCACTATCGAACGAACCGTGCTACGCCGGGTGGATCAGGTGCTACGTCCTGAGTTAGTCGCTCGTATCGTCGAAAAGTTGGTCTTTAATCGACTGCCTTACTCGATCCAGAGAGAGATTTGCGAACTGATGGTAAGCCGGGAGGTCGAACGCCTGAGTCAACTGGGGCACCAGTTGACGGTGGATGCCGCCACCATCGAAATGTTGGTGCGAGATGGAACCCATCGGACACTTGGCGCTCGCCCGATGAGAAACACGGTAGATCGCTCTCTGCAACAGGTGGTAAGTCAGGCACTACTTGCAGGCGGTTAGTTCCGCAGAGCTTTAATTTTCTCTCAGGAGGTCGATAGGTCCGGAGGGGAGCGTGAGGTTGAGGCCCATATGCGTTGCTCGAGAGGGGAACATACGAAATCCGGCGTGGAAGGTTCAAAATTAGGAGTCATTTCCTCTTCCAATTTCATTGCAATAAGGCAAGATTTATGGGCGGAACGGAGTGTAAGCCATTGTTTACATGAAGTTTATCGCGGAGAATCTCGCTACAAATGTCCCACACGACGACTAATTGTCACCCCAAGATTCTATGATCGCGATTAAAAACATTGATAAGTTCAGCTTTGCCGCAGTTCCGATAGACACATTTTGGAACACTGGCAGAGAAAAAGAACTGAAGATGCACAGAATTCACGCTTATCCCGCCAAATTTCCAGCATTTATAACAACGAAAGCTTTAGAATACGCGAATAAACGAAACAAGAAAGTAAGATCAGTTGCGGATGTATTTTGCGGCTGTGGGACTACAGCTTTTGAAGCCAAAAGAAACAATATAGAATTCTGGGGTTGCGACATAAATCCCGTAGCGACATTAATTGCAAAAGCCAAAAGTCGAAGGTATCAAAAGACCAGGCTCGAAAAGTATCTTAAAATCATCTTGAGCGATTTTAAGACACGAAAGATTAAGGATCGATATCAAACGGCGAACGAAAGGTTGAAATATTGGTATCGAAATGATCAATACAATCAACTCGCGCATCTGAAAGATTGTATCCTTCGAAAAACTCCAAAGAATAGCGATTACAGGCTCTTTTTTCTATGTGCGTTTTCAAACATACTTAAGGGATGTTCCGTGTGGTTGACGAAATCGATCAAACCTCAAGTAGACCCCATAAAAGTACCAGCGGATGTAAAGCATTCGTTTGAAAAGCAGTGTCACTTTATGATCGTGGCAAACGATGAAGTGAAGGTGTTAGGCGAAGCTCTTTCGGAGATTGTCACGGGAAGCTTTTTAGATGCCTCAACTTTAGCTCCAAAAGTGGACTTGATAGTTACGAGCCCCCCTTACGTTACCTCGTACGAGTATGCAGACCTCCATCAACTATCGTCAATGTGGCTGGGAATGGCTGACGACTATAAAACGCTACGAGAAGGATCCATTGGCAGCATTTACCACGACTATAACTTCAAAAGGGAGTGGAAGCGGTTAAACAAAACCGGCAATCGTATCGTCTCCCGATTATTAGATCAGCACAAATCCAAGGCCCACTCTGTTGCTAAGTATTTTTTGGACATGCAGAGAGTCGCCAAAAAATCCTACTCAATGCTGAATAAAAACGGCATGGCTCTTTTTGTAATCGGAAATACGGAATATAAAAGCGTAAGGATTGACAATGCAAAGCACTTGGCGGAATCGCTTCTTGATGCTGGTTTTAGCCAAGTCTTAACGACTAAGAGGAAAATTAGCAAAAAAATTCTCACACCTTACCGGGATACGAGAGGAAAGTTTTCCACTGATGAGAAGGGCCGATTGGTCTACTGCGAAGAATTTATTGTGATCGGAAAGCATTAGATTATGGACCTCAAGATTCGCCCATACGCTCGTCTCTTAACAATGCTCGGTGAGCAGCTGATAAAAAACGAGCGGATAGCGCTGATCGAACTGATCAAAAACGCTTATGATGCGGATGCAAAATGGGTGAAAATTTCGTTTCTCAACTTCGAGGCCGACTATAAAATCACTTCTCAGTCCAAGATCGTGATCGAAGATTCCGGTCACGGAATGACGGATGTAGTCATCAAAAATCACTGGCTGAATCCTGCTACGCCAGAAAAAAAGAATCGTAAAATGGTGAAGGACACGACTGAGAGCGGTCGCGTAATCCAGGGTGAGAAGGGAATTGGACGCTTTGCTATTTTAAAATTAGGTCGGAGGATCACCGTAGTGACCCGAGCGAAAGGAGAAAGTAATGAGCACGTAATAGATTACGATTTCTCCGAATACGACGACGACTTTTTGACCCAGAAGGGTAAGAAAAAAGAACTGTTTTTGGATGATCTGTCTGTATCGGTCTCGTCCAGAACGGCAAAAACGATCAAAGCAGACGAAATTCTTCTGGGCCTCAGGAAAGTAAAAAGAATCCCGCAAGGAACGAGAATTGAAATTTCAGATCTTAAGGGAACATGGTCGGAGAAAAAAATTGAGGCGGTTCACAGGGATCTAAGCCGCCTCGAATCTATCTTTGTCGAAAGCATTCAAGGGAAAAAACGATCTCAAAGCGACTTTGAAGTCTTTATTTATAGAGATAATAACGTCCAAAAGTTTCACGAAAAATATTTAGAAAAGCTGAAGATCTTATTAAACGATAGAACCGTGATACGTTTAGAAAAGGGAAGCTTTGACGCATCGGCGAACCGCTTCTCCTTCCTAATTAACGGTGAACCCAAAACCCTGAGCCTAAGAGAGGCCCAAATCACCGGGTTAAATACATTCAGAAAGCGCTTTGGCGACGCTGGAAGCGTTTTAGACGAAAGAAAAATTGAATGCGGTTCGTTCGAATTCGGCTTTTATGTTTTTGACTTCAGTGCCAAAGCACCTGCTAAGTATCAATTGGATGTTGAAGACAAGGACATCCTTAGAGACCACAGAATATACCTGTATCGAGACGGGGTAAGAGTTTACCCTTATGGAGAGCCTGACGATGATTGGCTGCGTATCGATGCGTACAGAGGCACGATTAGCGCAGGCCATTTTCTTAGCAACGATCAGGTGGTGGGATTCGTCAATATCACACAGAAGGGCAATCCAAAACTTAAGGACAAAACAAACCGCGAAGGTTTGATCGAGGAAGGCGACGCAACGGAGGATTTTGTCACGCTGTTGCAAACCATTCTGGCTTGGGTGAGACAGAAGCCTTACGCCAAATATAGGAGAAAGCTTGGAGAAAAAAATGTCCAGGAGAGCCTCAAAACTGAGCAAACGCAAAGGAACTTTGAGGAACTTAAGCAGGTAGTCGGAGACAACAAACAAGCTCAGGCGTTAATAGCTAAGACGGAAAAAGGGTACAGAGCTGAACGCGAATTTCTAACGCAAAGAGCTGAGACAACTGAAGAGCTCGCTGGCGTTGGCTTGTCCGTCGAAACTGCATCTCACGATATCATGGGAATAATGGGAAAAATCTTTTCCAATATCGACGCAATAATACAGGATTTGATGGCGGGTGGGGACTTGGATAGAGAAGAGCTTTTGAAAGAATTGCAATCCGTGCGCGGAGGAATGAGCTTTATAGAAGCTCAGCTGAAAGATATTCAATTATTGTTCAAGTCATCTAAGCAGAAACGAAAATTAATCCGCGTTAGAGAGATCGTCGAAAAAGTGGAAAGAATTTACAAGCGCATGTTCAAGAAGGAGGGCATAAAGCTATCGATTAGAGCAGTAGGCTCTCCACTAGTTGCTAAGACAACTGACGCTGTCCTCCTTCAACTTCTTCTGAATCTTTTCGATAATTCGGCGTACTGGTTAAAGCAGTCTTCCAAAAAGGCACGGAATATTGAGATCCTCTTGGATGGCAATAAAGGTCAGCTGGTTTTTTCTGATGATGGCCCTGGTGTCGATCCTGAAGATGCTCCCTATATTTTTGAGCCATTTTATTCCGGTAAGGGAGACGAGGGGCGAGGGCTCGGGCTTTATATCGCGCGGCAATTGTTGGAACGAAACGATTACACGATCGAATTAGCTGATTTGAAAGCTGACAGGATTATGTCAGGGGCAAACTTTGTTGTTAATTTCGTGGAGGAAGAAAGCAAATGAATATGAAAGCTCTATTCAGTGGTGTTGCAATCGCGATTGATGATGAGGTCAAAGCTCCGACCTCCAACATCGTAGCCATTCTTAAGCAGATAAAAAGAGAGGGTATTCCCGTAGTCCTTTACGAGGAACTACCATCCAAGAAAACAATTCCACACCTTAAAAACCTCTCTTTCATTATCTTAGATTGGAATTTAAAGAGAAAAGTTAGTAAGCAGCTAATTCTGCCCGGAGTTACGCTTCCCTCTGGAATAACGAATGAAGTAATCCAGGATAACATTGAGTTCCTTAAGCAAGTAGTGAAAGAAGTCTACTGTCCAATATTTATTTTTACTGAGGAGGACGTAGCCGACATTATTGCAAAACTGGAGAGCGAAAAACTGTGTGTTAAAGACAGGCCAAATAATATCTTTGTAAAATCTAAGTCTCAACTGAAGGGTTCTTCACGGGTTTTTACGGAAATTACCAAGTGGCTTGCCAAAAATCCTTCTGTTTATGTTTTAAAAGAATGGGAGCGTGAATATCAAACCTCCAAACGAAAGCTTTTTGCTGATTTTCAAGAACTGAGTCCGCTATGGCCGAAAATCATGTGGAAAACATTTCAATTCGATGGCGACAATAAATCTTTAGCCTTGGGTGAATTGATTTCGAAGAATCTTCATACTCGGATGACGCCCTTTACTTTCTCTGACAAAATTTTGAGTAAACGCGGAGTGGCTGTTCAGAAGAAGGAATTGAGGCGCGTCCTGGAGGGTGAAAAATACATTATTAATGCCGGGTTGCATGGTGATGATCTCGCAACAGGAGATTTTTTTAAAGTTTCAAATAATCAAGGCGGTAATCAGACATTTAGTTATTACCTAAATATTCGCCCGCAGTGTGATTTATTGCGTGAATCGACTGTCAACGATACTGAGCTTTATTGTCTAAAAGGCAGACCTGTTGACGAGGCCACATTAAAAAATAAGAAAACTGGGATGTTTTTTGACAAAGGTCAGTTCATTGAAAAGGTCAATCATGCAGTTGTCCCTTTCTTGGATGATGGAGTCGTATTTGAATTCTTATTTAAGGATTTAAAAATTAAAAAATGGGGTGCTTTAAAATCAAGCCGCATTGGACGCTTGTTGCCGCCGCATATCAACCGAATTCAACAAAAATATGCGTTTTACTTGCAAAGGCAGGCTCTTCCTAGCACTCCGAATAATGCTATTTGATAGAAGAAGAAGAGCCTCGCCAACAGCGTAGCCGTCCTCCAAAATAATCATGCAAAGTTCATTGCGGCGCATTATCTTTCGGATGCCTTTGGTTTAAAAAAATACGCCGGTGGCTGATCTAAGAATAGTATTGCGATTCTCCTATTCCTCGCGAATGACCGCATAGATAAGTTTTATGAACCGTAGTGTCTCCCAAGTCGCGAAGATTCTTAAGACTAATGTGGAACAGGTCAAGATTTGGGTTAATATATTCCATGATTGTTTTAGTCGGACTGCCGCCCCTCCCAAAGGCCAGGAGCGGGGATTCACCGATACTGATCTACTCGCATTACTTTACATTCGCGACTGTTGCGAGGCTCGCGATTTGGAGGAGATAAGAATGGGCCTTGAGCAAAGGGAGTTTCTGGACAGACGCTTTCTCGACGATCTTTATCTTCATACTCCTCTACTACAGGAGCCTCCTGATGACCTGGATGAGACCTGGCGCCACGGAATACTGCTAAACGGAGCGAGTATTAACGAGAGTTTGGAGTTGGCTAGAAATTACAGGCGAAGCGCTGCTGTTTTATTAGATTTAGCTTTGAAAGAAGCTTCCCCGTTCGCCTGGGCGTGTCCTGTTTTATTTACTTACCGGCATACCCTCGAACTTTATCTAAAGATAATTGGAGAAATTACCGTATTTACTCATTCGTTGAAAGATTGTGTTTCACTTGTCGAAGTACGCCACGGCAAGAAAATCGGTTTTCCCGTGCGCGAATGGATTCTTGAACTTGATAAGCTGGATCCGGGAAGCACTGCTTTTCGGTACTCGAACGATCATATCGGCACGTTTAAAGGTGCAGAGTATTGGGTGGACTTTGTGCAGTTTAAATTTGCGATGGAAAAGACGTTCGACGTAATTGATTTCGCTATTCTTGAGCGAGGGGCAAGAGAGACTATTTGAGGTAGTCAATCGCGCGGCGAACAAGTATCCGAAAGTTCAAAGTCTTTGACATTGGGAGATTGGTGATTGCGCCAGTCGTTCTGCGACGTTGACAAGGGGTACAACTCTTTCACTGAGGCCGTCGTTTGTATGGGCATCCACTGCAGTGGATGCCTGGTCCCGGGAAAGGTCCAACGATTTGATTATCTCCTGTTGGCGTATGACTAATTGGGAGAGCTTGTTTTCGTGTTCAAAGCTCTTATGTGCGTGCGGTTCCAAGTCTCGGATGCGCTTTCCCGTGTCGCTCAGATTCTGCCGAAAGCCGGCAAGAGCGGAGTCAAGATTCCGAACCGTGCTCTCCAACGAACTGATGGTGCCCAGGTTGGAGTCCGATAAATTGGCAACGTAGTCATTGTGGCCTCGGATTACGACGCTTCGGGCATGGGATGGTATGAGTTCCAGCGGGAATCCTGCGAACGTTCCGACTTTCACGACTTTCGAGTCGAAGTGATGGGTACTAGCAATTTTGTTCAGGACTTCACCAGCCGTCTCCCGATGCACGTAGACCTGCCCACCAATGTTGATCGAGAATGCGTCGCCCTTCGTTGATTGTCTCATCGCCAGGTCCAGTTCAAGGTTCGCGATCTTCTGCGCTATCCGCGGCAGATCGGCTTGAGCGGTGCGAATGGAATGTCGGGTGATGTACGTTGCTTCCTCGTGCTGGGAGCGAAGCCGGGTCAGGCGCATCACTTCGGCGTCAACTTGGGCCTTTTCGATAACGAGTGGATTGCCGGAGGCGATAGCCTTGACCTCGGCATAAGTGAGGGCAGGGGCATCGAGGTCTTCGATTTTGCGGACGTGGCTTTCCTTGGTCATGACCTGGCCAATGAATTTGGCCTTGGTCTCCAACACGCCCCACATATAGGCATCGAACGATCCTTCCGTGACGTACCGAAATATCTTCACCTCGGCATTTTTGTTGCCTTGCCTGAGAATGCGGCCTTCACGCTGTTCGATGTCTGCCGGGCGCCAAGGGGCATCGAGGTGGTGGAGGGCAATCAAGCGTTCCTGCACATTGGTTCCCGTTCCCATCTTCTGGGTGCTTCCCAGCGTCACCCGGACCTGACCGGAGCGGATCCGTTTGAACAGGAAAGCCTTGGCCGAATCCGTGTCGAAGTCCTGGATGAATGCGATTTCTTCGGTAGGAACACCCTGGGCCACCAGCTTCCTCCGGAGTTCGTCATAGGCTGAAAATTGAGCCGAATTTTGCTTTGGGGTCGATAGATCGCAGAACACGAGTTGTGTTAGTCGGTCTGACTTGGTTTCGTTCCAAATGGCGAAGATCTGTCGGGCGGCCTGATTGATTTTGTTCTCAGGATGATCCCGATAACGACCTACAATCCTCAAATCGAGCGCCGCCTTCCGACCATCACCGGTGATTTTTAGCATGTTGTCGATGGAGGGATCGACGGTTGTCTTTTTAAGTCGCTCGGCTCGCTTTACCAAAGTCGCGACAAAGGCCTTCAACTCCGGAGTGGCAGGAGCACTGATTATCGCAGGTTTTCCTTCCGCTAGTTTGGGGACCGGAAGTTGTAGGGTCGCGGCGGTCTGGATGTCAGCCATCTGTCGAAACTGCTGCATTAACTCAGGGACGTTGACGAATCGAGCGAAGCGAGTATTCAGCCTGTATCCTGCACCGTCCGGCGAAAGCTCCATGGCAGTCACGGGCTCTCCATAAGTGGCCGCCCAGGAATCAAAGTGCTGCAGTCCTTGTTTACTGAGGTCTTTCGGTTGGAGATACCGCTGCATGGTGTACATCTCCGCCATCGTGTTGGTCACCGGGGTGCCGGTGGCAAACACAACGCCGCCCCCGCCATTCCGTTCCTGGATAAAGCGGGTCTTCAAAAACATATCGAACGCCCTCTGGGACGACGTTTGCGGTAACCCGGCAATGCGGGTCATCTTGGAAACGTAGAAGAGATTCTTGAAGTAGTGGGCCTCGTCGACGAACAACCGGTCGATCCCAAGCTCCTCAAAGGTAAGGGTATTGTCCTTACGAGTTTCGGCTGAAAGCGTCTTGAGCCGGGTTTCGAGGCGAAATTTTGCCGCCTCGACCTGTTTGACGAGTTTGGTGAAGCTTTTATTGGAGTTCTGTCGTTGGATCAGGTCAGCCAGTTCGGCGATTTGTTCTTTCAGGAGGTTTTCCTGCGCGACGAACGACATAGGTATGCGCTCGAACCCCGAGTGGGTCACGATGACGGAATCCCAATTACCGGTGGCAATCCGGGAAAAGAGCCGAGCGCGACTTGTCCCCTCGAAGTCTTCCTTTCCGGCAACCAGGATGTTCGCTGACGGGTAAAGATTAAGAAGCTCGGCGGAGAACTGGCCGAGCATGTGATTGGGCACGACAAAGAGAGGCTTTTGACATAGGCCTAGCCTTCTCGCCTCCATGCCGGCGGCAACCATGGTGTACGTCTTCCCGGCTCCGACAACGTGACCGAGGAGAGTGTTCGGCGTTTGCAGGATGCGCCAGACCGCAGCCTTCTGGTGCGCCCGGAGCGAAACGACGGGGCTAGCACCGGGCAAGGTCAGGTGATCGCCGTTAAAGGTGCGGATACGGATGTTATTGAATTCGTCATTGTAGAGCCGGACCAGACGCTCCCGGCGCTCATCATCCCGCCAAATCCATGAACTGAAATGCTCCTTCATCTGTTGCTGCTTCTCGCGAGCGGCTTCCGTCGCTGCCGGATTGATGACCCGTTTGTCCCGGTCGGTGGGGTGAGGGTCATAAACGGTCGGTGTCCGCAGATTCAACGAGTCGTCAAGGAGACTGAGGGCGGAGCACCGAGGCGTACCCCATTCGGTCGTATTTCCGACCGACCCTTTAGCCTGATAGTCGGCCTGAATGGCCCAAGCCCCTAAGGCGGAAAGGTGACTGATCTGAACCGATTGCCGGGAGGTTGTGCCCAAAAGGTCCTGAGCGAATTGCTCGACATCCTTCTCCGGTAGCCAAGCCGATCCCAGGCGCGCGTCGATTTCGGTCGCTTTCAGATCCGTGGGGAGCACCGTCTTTAGTGCATCGACATTTTCCTGGTAAACCGGGTCCTGACTTGCGGCGGTTTCTGCCTGGGCCAGCTTTTCCCGGATATTCCCGGAAAGATAGGCATCGTCGGTCTGCCACGTTTTTGAAACCGGATCATGGAAGACGAAACCCCGAAGTTCGGGCATGAATTCCTCGACGGGCTTCTTCAGCAGCCAACTCATGTGAGGAAGGTCGACACGGCCTTTCTCATTGAGGGAGATCAGCAAAGCTTCCTTAGCCGATTCCGCCATCTCCGCAGGTTTCTGCCGTTGGATCGTTCTCTCCCGAAAGATGGCGGTCTTGGTCGCACGCCGGGTTTCTTCGTTGAAGTTCTCGAGCGAAAGTAGCAGGGGAAGATCGGGATCACCGGCAAAGGCTCGGGCGTTGGCTGGCTCCGACACGGGTCCAAAGCGAGCCACGAACTGGTCGTAATCTTGATTCAACCTCGTCCGGGCGTTAACGATGGCCGGATGTGGCAGATCGTCCACCTGGGTACGAAGGCATTCGCGGACGGATTCCCTAAGTCGGACCATGCCTCGAATGCGTCGGGCGACCGAACTGCTCAGATCGGCGAGGGGAACGAGATAAGGTCCTTCCCGTATCGCGATCTGAGTTCCCGAAGTGGTTTCAATTAGGGCGTAAGCATTGGGTTTGATGCCTGCTGGGGCCGGGATGTCGGTGGGAGCGCCGCTGAGAGTCAAGGACGCGGACGGACTGACATAAATGCCTTTGGGCATACGGTCAAATGCCTCATGCAATGACTGAGGCAGGTTCCTTCCATCTGGGACTAGAGTGGCCTCCTGGCGCCCGTACATCCGACCTTCCAAGGTCATCGTCCCGAGCATCTGCTCCGGATGCGCAACGTAGTATTGGTTCAGGAGGAGTTCTTCGCCCTGCGGGTTCCTGTAGTTGACGCTCGCCTCCCATGCCGTACCGGCTGCCTCTTGGTTCATAAGACGCTTCTTCAGGATGATGATGTCGGTCGTGACCTCCGTATGGGCATTACCCTTGAACGCGGTGTTCGGCAATCGAATCGCCGTCACCAAGTCGGCTTGCTTGGCCAGATTGCGACGAAGGCGCGGATTCTGTTTATCCATCGTTCCCTTCGTCGTGATAAATGCGACAAGGCCCCCCGGTCGTACGCGTTTCAAGGCAGCGGCGAAAAAATAATCATGGATGGGATATTTGTGAGCGTTGAATCGCTTGTCGTAGGGCTGATAGTCGCCGAACGGTACATTGGAAACCGCTAGGTCAAATCCGCCATCGGGAAGGTTCGCCTGTTCAAATCCCGTGTGCAGAATATCGGCGCCAGGATAGAGTTGTTTTGCAATGCGGGCAGTCAGGGAATCGAGTTCAATGCCCGTGATTTGCGAAGCCCGGTGCATGCTCTCGGGCATCAGCCCGATGAAATGGCCGATTCCACAGGATGGTTCCAAGATTCGGCCTCCTTTGAACCCAAGACGTTCGAGGCCGTGATAGATGGCCTGGATGATTTCCGGGGACGTATAGTGAGAGTTTAGGGTCGATGCTCGAGCCGATTCCCAGTCGTCCGGCTTGAGAAGGGATTTGAGCTTGTCCGATTCTTTTCGCCAAGCGGAAGGCGGCTCGTCTGCGAAGACTTGGGGAAGACCGCCCCACCCCACAAATTTCACCAAGACCGATTGTTCGGCAGCAGTCGCAGACCGGCCCTCCGCTTCGATTTTGAACAGGGTCGAAATCGCGGCCAAATTTTGTCTGAACTTCTCCTTGAGGGAGCCGATGCCGATCGCATCGTCGGGTCGGATGCGGTAATTCCGGGTGTTCTGGTCTACTGCTGCTCGGGAGGCAGGAGAACGTATCTCTCGCGGACGATCTCCCACGCTGAGTCGTGCGCCTGTTGCGCCGTCATCCCTTGGTTTTGAAAATCCTGCTGAGTCTGAAGAAGATCGTCTTTCGTTTTCTCCTCTGCCTCCATCAGGGCTTCCTGAAGTAGACCTTTGCTTTGGAGATCCTGCACTTTCTTCGGGAGATATTCTCGCCAGTGCTTTTCGGCCATCCGACCGTATTGAGTCAGAGTCATGGTGTGAAATGTAATCAAAAAGGTCGAGCTGGTCAGCCTGTTTTGAGGGTTTGGGTTTGAGGGGCATGGAAAGGTTCTTGCTCCGGCGTCATCGCCGGTTTGGGCTTCGTGAAAGGCGACGGGGGCAGGAAGGCCCGTTTGTAAGGCCGTTCGCAGTGCTTGATGATCGCGGTGTGCTTGGGAAGGGAACGGAGGACATGGGGCTTGATCCAGTGCTCGTCCTGTTCCGTCCAACTGGTGTTGCTCTTGCCCAAGGAACGACCGTAGGTCCGCTTCTTGATCGTGTGCTTGCCGATGGAGTCGGCCAGCATCTCGGACGAAAGCTTGTCGGCCGCAGTGAAGTAGATTTTGTTCCCGAGGTTCAGGAGAAAGACGTCGGCCTTTTCGCGGCTGCCCATCGGGGGAATGTAAGACGTGGGTGACTGGGTGGAGTTGATCGTGGTGGCGCGTGCGCCGCGAATCTTGTCCACGACGTTGTAATCCGAGATGCCATCCTCGCTCACGAGCACCGTTTCCTGAGCCTCGTCCAAGACCAGGACAATCAGGTTTTTCTGGTCTCGCTCCTGGGCAGGTAGGTCGTACCGGCGCAGGGCATGGAGATAGAAGAGCACCTTTAGGAGAAGACTGATGTACTTTTTCTCGGTCTGGAACTTCTGCGGGATTTTGATCGTTACGAGACGGCCCAAATCCAGTTCCTTGATATCGAAGGTTGGATTGCCGGGGCAGAAGACCTGGGCGATATCGGGGGCGGTGTACGGCTGGAGATAATTGAAAACGGTGGAGCGTATACCGCTTAACTGCTCGGGCGGCTGTTGGACGAATTCCCTGTAATAATCGAGTAAGTGTCCGTGTTCGGGTTTCCCCAGATCCTCCAATTCCTTCACCCGAGTGGCCAACTCAGTCATGTCGGTCACCAGGTGGTAACAGTTGTCGATCGTCACCGCCCAATCAAGGGCCTCTAAGAGGGCCATCGCGTTCTCGATGGCCACTTGGGCGGCATTCTTGAAGAACGCCTGTCCTCCCTTCTGGCCTGCCGCGGTGGCGACATCGACCAGAATTTTGGCATACGTCGAAAACGGGATGCTCCGGTCGGCCAGAATGTTGATGGTATAGGGCGGCCTCCAATCTGGGGGAGCATTGTCGGGACGAACTTCCAATTGCCGGATGTCCGATTCACGCCCCAACTCCTCGGCCACGGCCTGCAAGGGCTCGCTCAAATCGCCTTTCGTATCGAGCGCCAGGATGCCCATGTCGGGACGACTCGCTTTCAGGGCATGGATAATCGGAACAACGCCGCTTGCTGTTTTGCCGGACCCGGTTCTCCCGTCGATCTCCCAACCACGGCAAAAGTCGGCTTCGGTCCAGCGCACGCCGCCGAGTCGCAACACGTATTTCCGTTCCTCTTCTTCATTCGGAGCGAACGCCAGGTAGGCAAACCAGCCAACGGCAGGGGCCATGAGCAGTGCGAATATGTCCAAGTGAAAGAAGACGAGGGCGCAGCAAAGGCCCCCACAGATCAAAGCGAAGCAAAGAGATGTCCAAGACATAAGCCGATGAGTCCTCCTCCGGTAAAACCCGCCGCGAACAGGGCGGTGTTAAGTGCTCGTTGTGTTCGTCCGACCTTGTGATCGAGTCTTTGCAGCAGACTTTTCATCTGCTGATCCAGCTTGCGGCATGATTCGACCGCCGCGCTGATCGGTTCGGACAGTTCCTCCTCGACCTGTTCCTTTACCTGAAGAGGCTTGGCTCGCAGTTGTTCATCCACCTGCTGCAGGCTGTCGTCCACGGAGAGGAGCAAGTCCGCAGTCTTGTTCATCCGTTCAAGACGATTGTCAAAGATCGCCGCTGTAGACGCTCGCGCAGATTCCAGCGTGCCCTTGGCCTCCATCATTTGCTTCCAGATCCAGGCCAGAACGATAATAGCCGGATCGTTGGCGGGAACTTTCAGTTCTGCCAGCAGCGCCTTGAGATCGTCCGGTAACTGCGCCGGTTGTTTGAGAGTTTCAGGCGTGCTCATGGCAGGATCACTCCTTGGGCCTGATCGAATTGCTGAATCATTTCCTCGTGGAAGCGCTGGCATCGGCTGCGATCAAGCAGATGCACCTTGCTGGAGGTCCTGCCCTTGTTGACGGTGAGATTGCTGAACTGAAGCTTGTTGCGGGTGACTTCCGTCAGACAGGGAACCTCAATCTCGATTGCGCCCAACGCTTGTAGCTTTTTCCGCGTTTGTGATTCGTCATACATCGTCAGGATCGATGTATCGCGATAGTTCCGTACGACAAGCCAGCGGACGCGATCCGAATAAGCGTCCAGGAGATCGGCGATCTGTGAAATCGCATCCTTATCGTCGAGGACGACCACGATGAAGATCAGCTCGAGTTGCAATTCCTTCTGCAACTGCGTCAGACGAGTGTCCTCGATGTAGCGCAACACCTTGGTCCCTCCCGATGCCCGGTTGTCGACCAGAACAACATCGACGGTTTCCAGCGCTTCTATCAGCCGATCAAGGACAGCGAGCTTGTTGGCATCAACGTCGGTATCGATGAACTCTGCTTCCGGTACGAAGCGTTGGAAGGTGCTGTTCGCATGATCGAGATCGAAGGTCTTCAGTTTGACTGCTCGTTCAGTGAGATAGTCGTAGACGAGTGTGGCGGTGAAGCTTTTGCCGATGCCGCCCTTGTCCTGTGGAAACACGATAAGCTTCTTAGTGATTGGTTGTTTGATTTGATTCGTCATGGTTCTCCGTGGTTACAGGGTGTCGCGTGCCGTACGTGGTCCCCGTTTGCCGGGATCGCTGGTCAATGGCGGGCGATCCTCCTTGGTCGGAGCTGGTGATGGTGCCGGGGCTTGATGCTCGGCTGCAGCGTCCGCCTCCATCTCGGCGCGCAGCCGGTCTGCTTCATCCTGGTACTTGCGGCAGAACTTTCTCACCGTGGCGACCGACACCTTGATGTCGCGCTCGTTGAGCAGTTCCGCGATCTTCTCGTAACTGGCGTATTTCGCGCGTAACAGAAGGATGGAATCTTTGTAGTTTTCTAAAATTGCCTGTTGTAGTTGGGAGTGATTGTACTCCGAAGCGACCTTGGCGAGGTCTGCTTGAACTTCTTGGTTGGTCATGCAGCCACATAGCCATGACCATCATTTCAAATCAAAAGATCGCTGGTAGTTCTGGTAGCGCGCGTAGTGCCAGGGCGTTCGCAACCAGGTGGTGACGATGGATCATCAAGAACAATCACGGAGAATGACGAAGGCCGTAGACAAGATTGGATCACGATAAATGTGTAACGGGATCCCGTAGATGACGGAGATCCATTACGGACCATCAGGCCTCGAGCGCCGGTTTCCGGCCCGTAACCGAACCACGTTCGGGGTGGCGTGTCGTTTTTTTCATACCCTGATTTTTGCCCTCTCTGGGCTGCTTTCGTATTCCTATTTGATGATGATTGATGACGAAGCACTACAGCGATTCACGGTGTTCAATCTACGAGGAATGCTTGCGTGAAGGACTGGCAATCACGGTGAAGCACTACCGGCGCTACCAGAACTACCATTAGGGATGCGACAAGGCAGACAAGGTTATGGGAAGTTGCGGGCATGGTTCGCTTCGACAAGCCGTGCGTGAACGTCACGCATGCTCTCAATTATTTCAAGATGCACATGGCCGGTGATGACTATCTCACTGAGCAGGGGCAGGCAGAAATGGTCTGGACAGGCCAGGGTGCAGAACGCTTGGGATTGCGCGGGACCGTGCTGAAGGATGACTTTAGGAAGCTGTGTGAGGGCAAGCATCCAGTGACCGGTGAGAAGTTGGGAGCACGAGAACGTGGTCCGGTGAAGAGGGTCTGTTACTTCGGCCAGGTATCACCGCCGAAAGATGTATCCATCGCCTATCTGGTCGGGGGAGATGAACGGATAGCCGGTTGGTGGAAAGAAGCGGTGACCGACACGGTTAAAGAGATTGAAGCTGTCACGGCCACGAGGATCCGAAAAAGCGATATCGAAGATCAGGACCGCTACACACAAAACATGGTGGCCGCCGTGGTAACACATGAGGCCAGCCGTGCCCTCGATCCACAACTGCACAGTCACATTTGCGTGATGAACACAACGTATGATCATGTCGAACAACAATGGAAGGCGGTACAGCCAGAGAGCTTCTACAAGTACCAATCGTTCTTCAGGGAGGTCTGTTACAATAAATTAGCGCGACGGATGACGGAAGCTGGGTATGAGCTTGAGGAAGAACGGAAGATCGGATTTCAGGTGAAGGGCTTTCCGGCAGAACTAAGGACGAGGTTCAGCAAGCGTCGGGAGGAAATTGAGGCTGTGGCAGCATTGCGGGGTATTACGAGCCAGGATGGATTGCAGGAGATCACCGCCCGGAGTCGAAAAGCCAAAGTTCAAGCCGATGGACGATCCCTGCGGGCCCAATGGCGCACCGAGGCTGGCATCCATTTGGAAGAAGTCAGAAACGCGATCAGCATGGCGGATGGAGCCGCCAAGGTAAGCGAGCGGCGATCAGAGGGAGAGGCCATGGACCGTGCCCAGCTGGAAGTGTTCGAACGCCATTCTGTGATTGATGAGCGCGTGCTGTTACGGGAAGCGCTGATCTCCGGCAGGGCTGATGTCGATCTGGAAAAATTACGACACGAAGTCGAACGACGCATTTCCAAGGGCGATCTCATCCGGCGCAATGAGCAGATTGTTTCACGTGAAACGCTGAGGATGGAACGCGAATATCTCGATTGGGTTCTAACGAACCGGCGCCGTTACGGTGACTTGGGCAAAGTGTCGAACCTCGATCCTGAGCTGACGAAGGAACAACGAGCCGCAGTTTCCACCATTCTCTTCAACCGTGACCAAGTGATCATTCTGGAGGGCAAAGCAGGGACAGGCAAAACCCGCACGCTTCGGGAAATCGTCAGGGGAATTGAAAAGGCAGGAAAGGATGTCTTCGCCTGTGCGCCGTCATCCGGAGCTACGGAGGTTTTACGCAAGGAACTCACGCTCAAGGCAGACACTCTGCAGCAATTACTGATCAACACGGACCTGCAACAACGCATGAGGAACAAGGTCATCATTGTGGACGAAGCAGGTCTGATCTCAACGGAGCAAATGCGCGACTTATCTCGAATTGCCTTGGAGAACAACAATCGTCTCGTCCTGACGGGGGACACAGGGCAGCACAATTCCGTCCAAGCCGGCGATGCGTTACGGGCCCTCCAATCCTACGGGAATGTCGTCACGGCGCGATTGACCCGAATCAGGAGGCAGCGCGATCCGGCCTTCCGCAAGGCAGTTTCGCTCTTAGCGGATAAAAAGGCCTATCAGGCTTTTGAGCATTTTTCCCGGTTGGGTGCCGTGAAAGAAATTTCTGATCCCAAAATGTTGACCGGACTTGCCGCGCAGGACTACATCAGGACCGTTGGTCAGAAAAAGTCGTGTTTGGTCATTTCTCCTGTCTGGTCGGATATCCATCGCTTCACTGGGCAACTCCGACCCGAGCTAAAAGCTTTAGGGCTGCTGGGGCCGACGGAACAAACGGTCTCCACCTATCACACCTACCAGTGGACCGAAGCGAGTCGCAAGGATGCGCGTCGATTCCAGAAAGGCGACGTTCTCGCGTTCCATCAGGACTCGGCAGGATTTAAAAAAGGGGAATACGTCCGGTATGAGGACCGCCAAGGAAAGAAGATCATCGTCCGGGATGAATCAGGGAAACGGTTCTCCTTTGATCCCTCCGAAGTACCCGGATTTGACGTCGGGTTACTTCGCTCGCTGCCCATAGCCGTGGGGGAACGACTGCTGGTTCGGGCCAATCTCAAGGAGCATCGCCTGTTCAATGGGAACATCGTGGAGGTAGCTGGCGTGTCTGAAGACGGCACGATTGTCCTCAAAGACAACCGAACCATTCCGCCGGACTTCCGCCAGTTCTCGCACGGGTACGCTACGACCTCCCACGCTGCGCAAGGCAAGACCGTGGATCGCGGCATTGTCATTATGGCCGGGGAGGGGATTCAGGCGGCCAACCTCAAGCAGGCCTACGTCAGCCATTCCCGGTTTGAGGAATCCCACGTCACGTACACAACAGATCGACGCGCGGCCATGAACGCCATGGCCACGCCTGCAGACCGAACCTTGGCCATCGAGGTGGTGAACGAACGCATTCGCCGCTGGAAAATTTGTCAGAAACTAACCGAACAGGCCGAAGCCTGGGCGGAGCGCCGTCGCGTTGCCATGTCGCGTCGGACTCAACAACGAAACTCAAACTCTTTATCTAACTATGTCTCTCAAACACAAAAAGCCTCCCGTTCTGCTCGAAACCGAATCCGTTAATCCGGATGCGTGGAATGGACCATGGGGCAGAATCAACCCGACGTCCGAAACCTTCGACGTCATTCGCTTTTGCCAAGGCACCGCGGGTCGCAACCTCAAGATGCACTCCTATCCCGTCAGGGTCATTTCCTCCTGGCATTGGACTCAGGAACAAGATGAGGAGCAGTTGCGGATCGAGGCGGGTGCGGACCTGATTACCGTCAGGGGGAAGGGGCTGGAGCGAATCGTGGAAGCTCTGGACCGAGGCACCCTGGAAGTGCTCAAGGAAAGCGCCCATCTCGACGCAGATACGCAGGCAATCGTGGTTTCTCAAATCGGGATAGACTCGCAATCTGACCCCGGTAATTGACGGCCATCACATAGAAGGTTGAATTGATTTTCAAGTTAGAGGCGATGCCTGAAGTCTGGTACTCTCACGTGTGGATTTTCCTCGCGCCCAACTCGCATCCGATGTGGCTGACCTGGCCGCGAAGGGCGTCCTCGTCGGAACCTCCTCTTGGAAATATCGAGGCTGGCTGGATTTGCTTTATACCCGCGACCGTTACCTGACGAATCGCAAACTTTCCAAGACGAAATTTGAAGCGAACTGTCTTGAGGAATACGCCGAGGTTTTCAAAACGGTCTGTTTTGATGGTGGTCTCTATCAGTTTCCCACGGAGAAAATGATGGAGAAGTTTTTCTCGCAAGTTCCATCGGATTTCCAGATGTCCTTCAAAGTCACGGAGGACATCACCGTGCGGAGATTTCCAAGCAAGGACAGTAATCCGAAACGCGCCGGACAATGGAATGCGGATTTCCTCAACCCCGAGGTATTCCTGACCCGGTTTCTCGCTCCGCTGAAACCCTATCAATCGCAGATCGGGACGCTTATTTTTGAGTTTTCAACCTTCAAGGGTGAGTGGGAGCAGGGGGATGAATTCCTGGAAGCATTGGATGGCTTTCTCGGATCATTGCCCAAGGTGTGGAATTATTCGGTCGAGGTTCGTAACCGAAGCTTTTTGCGACCGGAGTATTTCGCCCTGCTGCGGCGCCATGGGGTTTCCCATACGTTCAACACTTGGTCAGAAATGCCTCCGGTGGGAGAACAGACCGAGTTGCCGGACAGTTTCACGGCTGATTTCGCGACGGCTCGTTTCCTCCTAAAACCGGGGCGATTTTATCAGGAAGCGGTGGACGCGTTCGAGCCCTACGAAGCCACGAAGGAACCGAACCCCGATGCGCGGGCCGCGTTGATCGATCTTCTCCTCACCCCAGCCAAGCCGGGGCGTCCCAACCGTCGATTTCTGTATGTGAACAACCGGCTCGAGGGAAATGCGCTGTGGACTATTTACGCCGCCATCAGCGGATTGTTGGGCCGGAAGATCGCGGAGAGTCCTGCAGTCCAGTCGTTCCGGCTTCAGTAAACTTTTTTTCAGAGGGACAAATCGGTCAGGGCTTGAATGTTATACGTATGGATAATATGTTGCGGACATGGCATCCGCTTCCGATAAAGTTTTGGAACTCAAAAAGCTCCTCGCCGAGCGTTTTGGACATGCGGAACGAAGAGCCGAGGAGCTGTATCCCTCAGGCTTGAGCGCCTTGGATGAAGTGGGGTTGCCGCGTGGCACTCTGACCGAAATTGTTTCGTTTCCTGCCTCGGGTCCGGGAGGATCCTTGCTCCTCTTCGGACTGCTTCGTGCGACCGCGCAACGGGGGGAGCGAGTCATCATCGTGGATGGCCGGGACGCCTTCGATCCCAAGGGACTTCGGCAGGGTGAACTCCAACGCCTGCTCTGGACGCGCTGCCGGACTGCCAAGGAAGCCCTTCAAGCGGTCGATCTCGCGGCCCGCGACGGCAATTTTCCCCTCATCATTTTTCTGCTCACACTTAACCCGGCGAGTGAACTTAAGCGGATCCCAAGCACCGCCTGGCATCGCTTGCAAATGCTGGTCGAAAAGTCGGCGGCGACCTTGCTGATCTTCACTCCGTTTGCCCAAGTCGGTTGTGCGCGTTTGCGGCTGTCGGTGGGGGGTGACTTTCCGTTGACCCAGTTGCATCGGCGACGTGCTGACCTGGTTCCCACGTTAAATCTCAACGTCGAGCGACGCCGCATCGAAAGGAGGATGGGAGATGAAGAGTTACGCCGTCCTGCTTGCGCCTGACTTCCGGCTCCAGTCCCTCCTACGCCATGCTCCCCATCTCAAGGGTGCGCCCGTTGTGCTGCTGGATGCCCAAGGACGAAAGCCCCGCGTTGCGGAAATGAACGATATAGCCCGGTCATCCCTGGTGGAAATTGGGATGACGCCGACCCAAGCCATGGCCCGGTGTGCCGACCTGCAGACGCTGGCGGGCAATGCCGGCCACGAACGGGCTGCGCAGGAGACGTTGCTGCAGACCGCGGAAACGCTTTCTCCCTTCCTGGAATCAACCGCCCCAGGCGTCGTCACCGTGGAATTGCCCGGGGAAAGACCGCCGTCCGAAGAGGACCTACACCAAAAATGGATTGCCCCACTTTCCTCGTTGGGACTCGAGACACGAGTCGGCGTCGCGGCGACCCCTGATCTCGCCTGGCTCTGCGCGCGCTTCGCCCAGCCGGTTTCACGGGTCGATGCTCCGGCTGTCTTTCTGGCTCCGTTGCTGGTGGAAGCGCTGGAGCCTTCGGATGAACTCTTGTCGGTCCTGCGCACGTGGGGCATTCGCACCATTGGCCAATTAGTAGCCTTGCCGATGGGTGAAGTTTGCGGTCGATTAGGACCCGACGCCCTGAGTCTCTGGGAACGAGCCAGCGGCGGCCGGTCCCGGCCCTTGAAGTTGGTGAAGCCGCAGGAATTCTATGCGGAACAAACTGAGCTGGAAAATCCGGTGGAGATGCTGGAACCCTTGCTGTTTTTGCTGCGACGGTTTCTGGAACAAATCACGGCTCGGCTTGGCCATGCTTATCTGGTCGTGGGCAAACTCCGGCTGGTCCTGCGATTTGAATACCACGCTCCGTACCAACGGATCTTCACCATTCCGCAGCCGACGCGGGACGTGGAACTGCTTTTTCGGATGCTGCACACCCACTTGGAAGGTTTCACCTCCGACTCGGCGATCATTGGCCTGGAGCTTGCAGCAAAACCAGTGCGTCCGAACGTCGAGCAATTCGGTCTGCTGGAAAAAGGCGTGCGGGATCCACACCAACTGGCGGAAACGCTGGCACGCCTGGAGGCACTACTGGGTTCCGATCGCGTGGGCACGCCGGAACTCGAAGCCTCGGCGCATCCCGACGCCGTCCATTTGCGTCCATACGATGCCAACGCTCCAACATTGCCACCGGTGGATGCTCCGCTTATCGGGATTCCGCTGATGCGGTTTCGTCCACCCGTTCCCGCGAACATCGTGCTGAACGATATTCAGCCGGCGTTTCTCTACTCCAACCGCTTCACCGGACCGATCAAGCAGACCTGCGGCCCGTGGCTGATCCGGGGAAATTGGTGGGACAAACGGCAATGGGCGCGTGAGGAATGGGATGCCGCCACGGAGGATGGCGTTTATCGGCTGGTCCATGACAAGGACGGTTGGTTTTTGGACGGCGTCTATTCGTGACGTAGGACTTGCCTATTGCCGGATCGCGTCGGAAAATCATCGGCGATGAGAGGAGACGCTCCCAAGGATCCAAGCGAGCAATTGCGCCAACATCCCGATTATGAAAGGGCGATCCGGGCCTATAGTGACGAGGAAGATCTTCGAGTCAGAATGGTACTCCTGCGAAAGTATGGTCCCTCCTTCGTCGCCAATTTGGACGAGGTGATCGACGAGATTATCGAGGATTCTGAAGTCATCGAATCTCTTCCCGGAAGCTGCGCGTGGCTTTATAGCTACGAAGGGAAAAAGCTCGTGATTGGCATCTTGAGTCTCAATAGCGACCATTCAGGAATCACGTACGGTTTTCAGGATTGTTGAAACCTGCTCGACATCTGGGGCGAAGATAGACGCGGAAGAAAGAAGGCCCGAGGGCCCGAAACCAGATTCCGGAGATCAGGAGTACTTCTCCCCCAGCGCTACCTTTCTCTCCTTTTCCTTCCCTTCACCAACCCTGCGGCGCCCGTGAGCACCCCCCCGAAAACCCAAGGGGGTGCGAACCAGCTGCCACGAAAGAATTCAGCCCCAGCGGAAGCCGTGACAGGTTTCCTGGCGCGGCTCCCGGCAGAAAGGGAAAGGGGCGTTACGGGGGAAACCGCTAGGTTTCTCCTGTTAGAATGGGGAGCGGCGTAGCGAAGCTAGCTGCGGGGGGAAAGGCCTTTCCCCCACGAAACCTCCCCAAGGAATCACCCCTTCCTCATCCCGATCAAGATGCACCGACCACCCACAGAGCAGAAACGGTAGCAAAACCCGAAAAGCCTTGAAGTTATACGCATGAATAATAACTTAACCTCATGTCCTACGTCGAACTTCATGCCCGAAGTGCATTTAGTTTCCTTCGTGGAGCCTCCAGCCCTGAACAACTCATCGAAGTAGCAGGCAAGTCCGGTCTACCAGCCCTCGCTCTGTGTGACCGGAACGGAGTCTATGGGGCTCCCCGCGCTTATGGTGCTGCCAAGGAAAATGGTCTGCGGTCTCAGGTCGGCAGTGAACTGACTCTGGAAGACGGATCGGTCCTGCCCGTATTGGTCATGAATCCCGATGGTTATCGCAACCTCTGCCGTTTGCTCACCCAAGCCCAATTGCGTGCACCCAAAGGGGAAAGCCGGATTACCTGGAACGAACTGGAAGAGTTCAGTGAGGGATTGATCGCCTTGTCGGGTGACAGCGAAGGCCCGCTGTATTCCGCCATCCTTCGCGGCGAACGAAATGAAGCGGAGGCCATCTTGCAGAAAATGATCCGGGCCTTTGGCCCTGATCGGCTCTTCATCGAACTTCAGCGCCACCGCATCCCCGACGAGGAATTGATTGTCGAAGGCCTGATTGAGTTGGCGAACTCCAGCGGCATCCCCTTGGTCGCCACCAACGGCGTCCAATATGCCGAGCCGTGGGGCTGCGACGTGCTCGACGTCTTCACCTGCATCCGACACCACACCCACCTGGATGCAGCGGGATTGCTCCTCGGCCTGAATACCGAATGCCATCTCAAAACCGCCAAGCAAATGGAGGCTCTCTTCGCGGACGTGCCCGAAGCCCTGACCAATACCGCCCACATCGCCGACCGACTCGAATTCACCCTGCAAGACCTGGGCTATGCCTTCCCCGAATTCAAAGTGCCGGAAGGCGAAACGATGGACAGCCAGTTGCGCAAGCTTACCTATTTCGGCGCACAGCAACGCTACGGATCGATTGCCGGACCAGTCCGCGAGCAGTTGCAAAAGGAACTGGCTCTGATCACGAAGCTGGGATTCTCCGGCTACTTCCTGATCGTATGGGACATCGTCAATTTCGCTCGGGAAGAGGGGATTCTGGTGCAGGGCAGGGGAAGCGCGGCCAATAGCGCGGTCTGCTATTCCCTCGGCATCACGGCGGTCGATCCCGTCGGCGGAAAACTCCTTTTCGAACGCTTCCTGGCCGAAGGCCGTAAAAGCTGGCCTGACATCGATCTCGATCTGCCGAGTGGGGAACGAAGGGAAAAAGTCATTCAGGAAGTGTTTCGACGCTACGGCAAACACGGTGCGGCCATGACCGCCAATGTCATCACCTACCGGGGCAAAAGCGCGATGCGGGAAATCGGCAAGGCGCTCAACTTTTCCGAAGACATCCTGAAAAAGTTTTCCGACCTATACGCCAGCGGTGACTTTGAACACACACTGGAATTGGAAGAGCAGATCATCCAGGCGGGCGTGCCCCGCTCCCATGACCGCTTCGCGCCCCTAATCCAGCTTTACCGCCGGATTTATGGCCTGCCGCGCCATCTCGGCCAGCATTCGGGCGGCATGGTTATCAGCAAAGGACGTCTGGACGAAGTCGTTCCGCTGGAAAACGCCTCCATGCCGGGCCGGGTGGTGGTGCAATGGGACAAGGACGATTGCGAAGACTTGGGCATCATCAAGATCGATCTGCTCGGCCTCGGGATGATGGCCGTGCTGCAGGATGCGGTGGAACTCACCCATCAGCGGGGCAGGGGAGTCGACCTCGCTCATATCCCGAAAGACGACCCCGCAACGTTCGAGTTGATGCAGAAGGCCGACACGGTCGGAACCTTCCAGATCGAATCCCGCGCACAGATGGCCACGCTCCCGCGTATGAAGCCGAAGGAATTTTACGACGTAGCCATCGAAGTCGCCATCATCCGGCCCGGTCCCATTGTCGGCCAAATGGTGCATCCCTACCTCGCGCGAAGAAACGGCGAGGAAAAGATCGAGTACATCCACCCCGACTTGGAACCGGTGCTGGCGCGAACGCTCGGCGTCCCGCTTTTCCAGGAACAAATGCTGCGCATCGCCATGATCATGGCCGACTTCGACGGTGCGGAGGCGGAAGAGTTGCGACGGGCTATTTCCTTCCATCGCTCGGATGAAAAGATGAAAAAAGTCGTCATCAAGCTCCGCACGAACATGACCCGCAAAGGAATCACCAAGGAGGTGCAGGACCGCATCGTTAATTCGCTGAGTTCCTTCGCGCTCTATGGCTTTCCCGAAAGCCACGCCATCAGCTTTGCTCTTCTCGCCTACGCCAGTTGCTGGCTCAAGGTTCATCGGGCCCCCGAGTTCTATTGCGGCCTGCTCAACAACCAGCCGATGGGATTCTACAGTCCAGCCAGCCTGGTGCGGGACGGCAAAAAGCGTGGAATAAAATTTCTGGCAGTGTGCGTCGTCCGCTCCGGCGAGCTTTGCACGATTGAGGAGAATGGGGATGTGCGGCTCGGCCTCAATTACGTCCGGGGCCTGCACCGGGACAAAGCCGCGTGGCTGGTGGCCGAACGCAACCAGCGCCCCTTTTCCTCGCTGGAAGACATGCTGATCCGGGTTCCGCTCAATAAAAGCGAACGCCGGGTTCTGGCCAAGATCGGCGCCCTGAACCAACTGAGCGAACATCGCCGCACCGCCTTGTGGGATATTGAATCGGTCTTTGATGGCGACGACCTCTTCTCGGGGCAGTCTCTCGAAGGAGAAAAGCCACTGGAACCCATGAACGGGGTTGAGCGACTCCAGGCCGATTTCGATGGCACAAGGGTCACGACCGGACCGCACATGATGACCTTTATGCGGGGAAAGTTGGCGCATGTCACCCGCGCGGCTGATTTGGTCAAAGGGAAGCACGGCAACAAGGTCACCATTGCAGGGGTGGTCATCTGCCGGCAACGACCTGGCACGGCCAAGGGGCATGTCTTTGTCAGCCTCGAAGACGAAACTGGCATCTCGAACGCGATCGTGCGCAGTGAACTCTTCGAGAAATTGCGACTCACCATCACTCACGAACCGTTTCTGGAAATCGAAGGGCGGCTGCAACACCTCGAAGGCGTTGTGTCGGTCCTGGCGAAAGATGTGCGCGGCTTGGACGCACCCGCCATCATCCAGAACCAATCCTACGATTTCCATTAGGAGCATCCATGGCCGGAGGAGAAACGAAGAATCATCTGGGATTGAAGACGCTCGCCCTGGCTTGGGCGGCGGAACGAGGCATGTCGCTGGGAGCCCCTGAGGTCTCATTCCCGCATCGTCGTTTCCGGGTCGATGCCGCGGCCTGCCTGTTCCAGCGGGAAGTCTCCGCGAGACCTCCATCCCAAACGCTGGCTTCGGTTTTGAAGACTGCCGTGGTGTTTGAGTGCAAGCAGGTCAGGAGCGACCTGATTCGGGATACCAAACAAAGAAAAGCCCTAACCCGGCGACTCGAAAGCATGGAACAGCGGCGCAAGGAACTGGAGGCTCTCCTTAAAATCCATCATCCCCACTACGCCAACGGCGAAAGCTTGTTCCAGGAATTCGACAGTTACCGACTGGAAGAATGCCAGCACAAGGGATACCGAAAGCTTCTCCGCGAAATTGCCATCGCCCAAAAAGGACTGATCAAGGGAACCAAGTTTGACCGTCTTCTGTCGTATCGCATGGCCAATCTTCATTACCTCGTCGTTGAGGACAAACTCCTCAAGGCACACGAGATCCCGACCGGCTGGGGGCTTCTGGTCCGTCGCGACGAAACCTTGGTTCTTGCCGCACAACCGATCTGGCAGGACATCGCGACGGAAGAGCAACTCGTCTTTTTGCAGCGAATCGCCTGTCGCGGATGGCGGCTCCGTCGTCCGATGCCGGAAGACCCAACCCCTGAAATTCCAACCTCTCCAACTTCATGAATTCAGAACGCTATCAATTCCTCAACGCGGCTAAGTTGCCGGGCCGTATTAACACCGAGGAAGCGGCGTGGTGCCTTGGATTTTCTCCTCACGACATTCCCGTCCTAACTGCACGGGGTCTTCTCAAACCACTCGGGAATCCTCCTCCCAACGGCGGACGCTACTTTTCCAGCAGCGAGATCGAGCGGCTGCGACACGACACCAAGTGGCTGGACAAGGCTTCCGGAACTCTGATCAAGCATTGGAAAACCAAAAATGAGAGGCGTCCAACATCCGCGGTTCGCTAATCCCATTCCGTCAATTCGGCGTTCGGGATCACCCGCCACCAAGTGGGAAAAAGCTCCTCATACCTCGATTCCAGAAACCGTTGATCAATCAGGAGGGCCGCGCCTTCGTCCTCCTCCGAGCGAATCAAGCGTCCGACCGCCTGGAGAACGCGCTGCATGCCCGGATACCGGTAGGCATAGTCGAAGCCCGGTTTTCCCATCTGGTTGAAGTAAGCGGTGAGGAGATCGCGTTCAATGGACAAGCCGGGCAGGCCGACGCCGATCACCGTGACTCCGATCAATTGGTCGCCGGGAAGGTCGATCCCTTCAGCGAAGATACCACCCATGACGGCCATTCCCACCGAACCTGTCCCTTGGGTGAACTTCGCGAGAAACGTATCCCGCTCGCCTTCCGTCATGGCCTTGCTTTGGGCAAAGGCCGTAAGTCCTCGCGCGACAAGCTTGCGCTGAAGCTGGTCCAGATAGGCGAGGGAAGGGCAGTAGATGAGATGATTGCCTGGATTTCGCTTCACGTGGAGATTGACGGCTTCAGCGACGGCATCCATCGACCGGTCTCGATGCTGAAAGGAAATGTTGAGGGGTGAAACGCGAACGGACATCTGATCGGAGCGAAAAGGAGAGGGATACGTGCCTCGGGCCGAATCGGGGGAGCCGCCGAGAACATCCGAGAAGTACTCCAGTGGTGAAAGGGTGGCAGAGAAGAAGACAGCCGCGCGCAAGCCCTTAAGCGTTTGGGCGAGCCGCTTGGAAGGATCAACGCAAAAGAGCATGACCTCTTGGTTTCCCGGATCGATGATCGTCCGGTAAGTGGCGTCGAAGGCATCGCCGGTCTGCAAAAAACTGTTGAGGGCAAAATAGGTGTCCAGCCAGGGCAGCGCACTTTCGCGAGACGTTTGATCCACCAGATGTCTTTCGATAGCCATAGTTGCCGCGCGCAGGCTTTCCAGAAGCGCTTGAGGAAGGCTTTCACTGGCAAAGGCACCCTGATGATAGCCTTTGGACGGGGGAACGCCCGTAGGGGCGCCTTTAAGCAATCTCACAAATTGCTGTTCAGCGAGGGACAAGGCTCGGCGTGCTTCGCTCGCGCCCCTCCCACCGGCTGAATCCTCGATTTCGAATTGAGCGACCGTCAGCGCAGCGGAATACATTTCGCGGCTACGATCTACGAGATTGTGGGCTTCATCAATCAGGACAACGTGCTTGGCTTTCCCTTCTCCAAAATAGCGCTCAAGCATCACGGTTGGATCGAAGACGTAGTTATAGTCGCCGATGATGACATCGACCCAAGCGGAAACATCCAAGGATAACGCGTAGGGGCAGACCTGATGTTTCTGGGCTACCGCGCAAATGTTCGCCTTATCGAGCCTCTGGGTTTGGAGGAGTTCCCGCATCGCGGGTTTGTAGCGGTCATAATACCCTTTGGTAAAAGGACAAGTGGACGGATCACATCCGGAGGAGTCGGGAGCGAAGCAAATTTTCGATTTCGCTGTCAGGCTCAAGCTCCGAACCTGCAGGCCTGATTCCCGCAGTCTCTGCAAGGCGTCTTCCGCCGCGAGACGTCCGGGAGTCTTGGCTGTTACGTAAAAGACTTTGCCGTCGTTAAGCAGAGGCAATGCCTTCATGGCGGGATAGAGCGTCGCCAAGGTCTTGCCCATGCCGGTTGGTGCTTCGACGAAAAGATTGAGCCGGTTCTGGACAGCGCGGTAAACCGACTTGGCCAAGTCGCGCTGACCTGCCCGGAAATTGGTGAAAGGAAAGGGTAACTGTTCCGTAGAGGCATTTCGGATTCGCAGCCATTCAATATGAGGGATCAGCCAGGAAAACCATTCCGCGACTGTTTCATTCAAAAACTTCACCATGTCGGCCTTGGATGCCTCCTCCCGGAAAATGAAGATTTCGTGGGTATCGAGTTCGAGATAGGTCAATTGCAGGGATGCCTGATTCCAACCCTTTTGTAAGACGAGCATTCCGGCATAGAGGCGTAACTGTGCCCAATGCACGGGGTCCGCCTCGCGGTCCCATCGGGTTTCCACGGTCTTAATCTCTTCGACCAAAGGAACCAGACTTTCGACCAGGCCATCAACACGTCCCACCACCCGAAGCCTCACGTCATCTTTGACGAAGATGTGTTCGACCGATACCTCCGGTCGATAATCATTCCCCCGAGACTGCTGGATTCTTTTGTGTCCCTTGATTCCCTCGAGGGCGCGATCAGCACGTTGAAAACCGCCGGAGCCGCCGAGATTGCCGCGACGGTGCACGAACTCTGCAAGTTCGCGCACGCTGATGTCGTAGGTCGCCGGTTCCACCCTCCCATCATACCAGAACCGACAATAGGCTGGTCGTGACTGAGCCTTTTGTTGTCAGGTGCACCTTCGCCTCAAGAAGCAAGGGCAAGCCTTGTCGCACGATGGTGTGGTCCAGCAATCATTACGGCGACACGTCTCACTAGGATAGATATGCCTACGTGGGAGCCTCCGCTTCGCCTAGATTGTCAATTGCTCGTCGACTTCCTTGGCAAAGAAACCGCTATTTCGTTAGCTGCACGGTGAAAGTGTAGATCACCAGCACACTGATAATCAGGACAAAGATACGGATCGCCCATAGCGCGATCCTGATGGGACGACTCAATCGGAGCCGGGGCAGTGGCTTCGCGACCGCAGCCACCAGTTGATCCGGTTCAAGAGACTCAATCAGCTGGCTTTCATGGTGACCTTCGGGTTGAAATTTGGCTTCAGGTTGCATGGTTTGATCCATTTCAGTGGCCTTTGCCTTGGAAGGTTTCCAGAAAGGCGACAATGGCGTAGGCGCTTCCAGCAGCAGTAACTAGTGTTGTAATCAAAATTCCGAAGAAGTTCGTCACCCAAGAATTAACGTTCGAGCCCATGATCTCACGGTCGTTGGCAAGGATGAGTAGGAAGACCAAAGCTGGCGGCATCAACACTGTCGCAAGAAGGTTTGCGTTTAAGGCAATAGCCAGCAGAGGCGTTCCTGGGATAAGGACGATAGCCCCAGCCATCGCGGCCACTCCAATGTTTGCGAAGTGAAATAAAGGGGCTTCGCGAATCGATTGATTGAAACTGTGGCCAACTCCCCCAGCGACTTCCGAGACAGCATAGGCTGTGCTCGCAGAGATCGTCAGCATCGCCACGGCACCGGCCTCGATCAGTCCGAGCGCGAAGAGGATCGCCGCCGGTCGACCAATCAGTGGCTGGAGCGCCTGTGGAAACCCTGTTCCGCTGAGGTTTTGCGACATATTGATATGGTGAGCGAAAAGCGGTGCAGCTGCCACCAGCGCCGCGCAACCCGCAACGGCCGCGAGCACTGTGCCGATCAATGTGTCCAGACGGCCTTGCGGGATATCTTGAGGTGTTAGCCCTTTATCGGCAGATGCGCTCTGTTGAAAGAAGAGCATCCAGGGCGTTACGGTCGCTCCGATGTTTGAAGCAAGTACGAGCAGGAATACGGAGACGGAACCCCTGGGAAGCGGCGTCCAGGTCAACAAAGCATTCCCCAGGGCTTGGGGTGATGGCCGGGCCAAAACAGCAACGACCAGAAAGACAAGATTGAATAGCGCAAGCCCCATGGCAAGCCGCTCCCATCGTGAGTAACGGCTTCCGCAAGCGCTGAGTACAACCAACCCCACGGCGCACGCCACGGCAATAGGGGCTGAAATGCCGAAAAAGGCCATGCCGATCCGAATGGCGATCACCTCTGTGATGAGCGTGATCAAGTTTGTGAAGAAAAGGTCCCCTGCGGAAACCCAGCCCCAGAATGGTCCGAAGCGCTGAAAGATCAGTTCGCCGTAGCCCCGGTGCGTAACGGCCCCAAGGCGCATGGACATCTCTTGAACGACGTAAGCAGCGGCAAAGGTGACAGCGATGAAGGGAAGAAAAAAGCCGATGCCATACGTTGCCCCACTGAAGGCGTAGGATAGCATGCTGGGCCCGTCGTTCTCGCCCAACATCGCCAATACGCCTGGTCCAAGCAGAAGCCACGTGACCATTCCTCGGCTGCCGCTGCGCCTAGCGTTGAAGACTCGTGTCCGGTCCAAGGATCGATCACAATCCTCATGGGTGAAATCCCCACCCGCGATGGATCTCGGACTATCGCACTTCAGCATAGCTCTCTCGTTCTGGAGTCTTGGCCAACAGTCCTGGAGATTGATTAAGACTGAGCCAGGCGTGCCGCCGGATGGAGACGAGGACGGTCGGGGCGCAAGCTGCCGCCCTAACGTTCCATGTGTCACCGGCGGTGAAGTTGCTTCCACCTAAAATGTCGCCGCTTTCCAGCGTTTGAACGTGGTTGTTGTTGCGGCGGCAATCGACGCGGCCTGTTTTGATGATGTAAACCGAGATGTAGGGATCCTTCTCCTCCACGATCGAGTCGCCTTTTTTGAAATGCATGTCCTCAAGCACCCCTTGTTCCAGGGTTCGAATGACGCTGATGTCTCTCGGGAAGAAAATATCCAGCGTCCAATCGATCACCACACGCAGCTTGCGTTGCAAGCCAGGAATTTTGCTCGCATACACCGTCCGCCAAATAAACCAGGCGATAAACCCGGAAAACTGGAAACCCATGATGTCGGCCACAGCCGATTGGTGTCCGATGGAGGCGATTTGCCCCCGTGATTTGTATTTGAAGGGTTTAAGTGACAATCCGGCCAATGCTCGCTGTAAGTTCAGGCTGACCTGGATACCCTGGCGCTGCGCAAACTGGGCAGTGGGTGGGCAGGAAGACTCGCCGTTAACGGGTATAGCGGCGCAATCGCCGACAGCCCAGACGTGCTTAAAGCCTTTCACGAGCATCGTTGGTTCCGTCACAATCCGTCCATAGACATTTTCAAGATTTTCGCTTTTGCACAGGGAGGCCAGCAATGGGTGCGGACCATTACCAATGGTCGATACTATTGTGTGCGCTTCTATCGGCTCGCTCTTGCTTAAGAATACTTTCCCTGCCGTTATTGACTCGACGCGCTCGTCAAGGCGCACTTCCATTCCGCGCTCCTTGAGTTTGCTTTCGGCATACTTTCCGAGCCTCAAGCCAATTTCCGGCAAAAGATGATCGCGGCTGTGGACGAGCACGACACGCATGGCGACGTCCGCGAGGTTCAAATACATGGGTTGGACACTGCAGACGAGATCGAGTATTTGTCCGGCGGTTTCGACGCCTGAATAGCCACCGCCCACGACGACAAAGGTGAGCAGTCGCTTTTTCGTCCCGAGGTCCACCGTTAGGTTTGCCTCTTCCAGTCGTTCAATGATGGCGACACGCAAGCGCATTGCATCCCAAGCGTTCTTCAGGATGTATCCGTGCTCGCTCATTCCTGGGACCTGACTGACGTTAATGATGCTCCCGAGAGCCAAGACAACATGATCGAAGGTGATTGTCGAATTGGGGGTGAAGCGCCCTGAGTCCAGAGTCGCCACTTTCCCATTCAGATCGAGCGCTACAATATTTCCCTGCAGGACGTTGAGCCCCTGGCAAAACTGACGCAGTGGGATCACCACGTCCAACGGCGAGAGTGCTGCACCAACCACCTCTGCCAGCATCGGTTGAAATGCGAAGACGTTGCCGTCGGCGATGAGGGCAGCCCGTTTCGATGCCTCTCGCCCGAAATACTTGCTCAGGCTCTTACCACAGTAGGCCCCAGCAAAACCGCCACCAGCAACGATAACTTGGTAATGTAGGGGGTTGTTCATTTAGGTAATCGATCCAGCTTTCTGGAGATCGTTTTTCAGTTCCTCTTTGAAAGGGATATCTATCGTCACAATTTGCCCTGACATCGCAGATATGACCGGTGATAACTGGAATGCCTGTGGGGCGACTTCGGTTTGATACGAGCTGTCATGGATTATGCTCCGGTTTGGTAATACAAATCCGAGTCACACCACCTTCCAACTTGACCGAAGGAAATTGTTAGAATCCTTCGCCAAACTTTTCTCCGTACGGCCTGATTGTTGGGAGCGATTACACTATAATACCTAAAACACCCAGGTTCCCTATGGGGTCAACACCCCATAGAAAACCCGGTGCCTTCACTTAAACTGGAGTTGTCATGAACGGTCATGATCCTAACAAAGAATCAAATTCGGCAAACACAAGGATCTTAATATGATCAGCAGCGTAGAAAAAACTGATACAGAAATTAAAAGTGACGTACTTGCAGAGCTCAAATATGAGCCGAGCGTTAAAGTCACAGACATTGGCGTTTTGGTCAAAGACGGCACGGTGACCCTCAATGGCTTCGCTTCGAACTACGGCGAAAAATGGCAAGCGGTAGCTGCTGCCAAGCGGGTGGTCGGCGTCAGGGCCCTCGCTGATGACATCAAAGTTAAACTCTGGGATTCCTTCGTCCGTACAGATGGAGATATCGCAGCAGCGGCGGCAAACCAGATCAAGTGGAGCACCTCTATTCCCGCCGGAGCCGTTAAGGTCACCTTGCGAGATGGGTGGATCACCCTCGAGGGAGAAGTGGGCTGGTGGTACGAAAAAAATGCAGCAGAAGATGCGGTAAAAGACCTCACCGGAGTCCTAGGTGTATCCAACCAGATCACTATTAAGCCCAAGCCGAGTTCGGCAAACATCCAATCGGATATTGAAAGCGCTTTCGAAAGAAATGCGCTTCTGGATGCCAGCAAGATTCAAGTGGAAGCTTCGGGAAACAAAATTACCCTTCGTGGCAAAGTTCGAAACTATTCGGAACGTGAGGAAGCCGAGCGGGTTGCTTGGGCAGCGGCAGGGGTTTCGTCGGTCGATGATCAGCTTGATATCGAATGGTTCGGGGGCTTTGACGACTAAAGCGCAATTCCCACAGATCAACAACCAGGAACTTGAGTGTTAGTCCTCTTGGCAATTGGATGCACCTCAATGGTCAGGGTTTCTAACCCTGACCGCCCTGGCGTTGATAAATCCGTAGAATCTTAATCAATGACACATGACGCAACCTTACAACACGATGTCGAACAGGCACTCCTTTCGGATTCAAGTCTTCACGCGGAACAGATTGGAGTTTCAGCGCGAGAGGGCGTTGTCGAATTGGACGGCACGGTTAACAGCTATTCCGAAAAATATATTTCTGGGAATATTGCGCTCCGCGTCGTGGGGGTTAGTTCGGTAGCCAACGAAATAAGGGTCGCACTCTTGCCTGCAGACGTTCAGTCTGACGTTGATCTGGCGCGCATTGCGATCAGCCACTTGCAATGGAATTACTCTGTTCCCGACACGGTCAAAGTCTCCGTGTCCGACGGATGGGTGAAGTTTGAAGGAACGGTCGAGGCGAAATATCAAATGGACGAGGCTGAAAACGTCCTTCGCTCGCTCAAGGGCCTCAAAGGTATAAGTAATGAAATCGTGATTAAGCCGAATGTCGAGATCACCGTAGTAAAGGCGAAAATTGTAGACGCCTTTAAGCGTAACGCCGGACTTGATGCCAACTCGATCGAAATCGAAGTCGATAATGGCACGGTGACGCTGAAGGGCCAGGTCGGCTCTTGGGCCGAACGCGAGGAGGCTTGTCGGGTAACGTGGTCTTCTCCAGGCGTTACTCACGTTGAAGATCGGCTTTCCATTCGCTGAATTCCGAACTGCTCACCTGGCAACTAGTGAGTCCGTACGGTGAATATGGGGTGAAGTACGTTTCAAACCGAGTAAAGCTGCGCCGTCGGCTATTCGCCGGTCGCCGATTTTCGCTTGAATAGCCAGTAGCCCTCGGAAGCTGGCTTGACGGTCCAACCGTTCTCATCCGCGACCTCCACTGCTTCGGACATGAGATCGTCGCCACTGACTCCCAGCAGGGATTTCAAAACTTCCTCAGGGACAAGAATTGAATCGGATTCATCTGGGTAACAGGCATATCCACTCATCACATGAGTTTCAGATCACTCATTCGTCTGCACAATGCGGGCGGGAGTACCTTATGACGTTGGCGGCCATCGCGAATTGGAGAACCTTGCCAGTTCCTCTTTCTCCGCTAGCACCGTAGGTGGCAGCGATTAAGTCGCCCAAAGTGAGAGCTTTGCTTTCGGTCGGGTGGAGGAAGGGTTTGGCTTTTTGTAGTGATTTCATAACGAATATAAGTTGACCCTAGCTAGTGGGCATAAGGCTGGCCATGGGGTCTTACCCCCCACTCTTTTTTGACTCAAATTCAGCGACAGATCGTTTTCACTCAAAGAGCATAATACTTCCAAAAGGCGACTCCCGAAGCTGACAGAGTGTAAAGGAGAAGAATGGCAATCAGCAGGGAAAGGGGGATGAGCCAAATCGCAAAAACGAAGAGAACCAAGCCAACAAACGACAGCCCCATATATGCGACATCAACTTTTCCGATTTTGGGAGGTATCGCTAACTTGCCCCGAGGTTTTCGCGTGATTATTTGTGGCATGGATATCCAGAAAGATTGGGATGCGCCCACTGATTGCAGTCGACGCATCCACTGATTAATGGGACTTGAATGACCGACAGATTCGTTAGTCGTCCGAATCGTCAGACCAGTCGATGTCAAGCTTGTCATCCACCGAAGTTACCCCGGCTGCCGCCCACGCGATTCGCACCGCTTCCTCGCGTTCGGAGTAGTTGCTCACGGTGCCACGAAGGGTGACCTTGGTACCGGAAACCGCTACCTCGATGTCCCTATCGTCCAACAAGGCATTCCGCTCTAGGGCCCGTTCAATATCGAATTCGATTACTGGAGCAGAAACTTTCGGTTTGATTTTAATCTCATTCGTGACGCCCTTGACACCGGCCAGAGATTGTACCGCACGCTCTGCTTCGTTTTTCTCAAACCACCATTCCAATTCCCCCTCGAGGGTAATCCAGCCGTCGCTCACCGTGAGCTGGACTTTTCCAGTGGGAATAGAGGTGATCCATTTGATTTGATTGGCGGCGGTCGTCGCAATATCCCCGTCGGTGCGGACAAATGAGTCCCAGAGTTTGACCTTAATATCGTCCGCGATGGCCGTTACCCCGGAAACGCGCTTGGCGGCTCGAACCGCCTCCCATTTCTCAGCATAGCTGGTGGCGAAACCGTTCAGGGTCACAGTGCCGTCTTTGACCAAAACTCCAATGTCAGCGACTTTTACGCTCGGCTCATATTCCAGTTCCGCCAGCACGTCGGTTTTGATTTCGGCATCACTTTTTGCATCTATAGTTTTCATGGTTAGAATCCTTGTTTTCGGGTTGAAGTTGGGACGGAGTCGTCCCGTGTTTATTCTGAGTGGAAAGGTTCACCCCGAATGAGTTTATCCGCCATGGGGTTTACACCCCATACCATGAGGGAAGGATTCTTGTACTCTTTGGTTATACCTCGCGGATGAGCCGTTCCACTTAAGCGAACTCTCGTTTGCGGAATGGTCAATAACCCAAAGAAGGATCAAATTATGCTACGCAGCATCAAACAGTTGTACGGAGACTCACTTAAGGCATCCGATGGTGAAATCGGCCACATCAAGGATTTCTACTTTGATGACCAGAAATGGGCCGTTCGTTATGTCGTCGCGGATACCGGTTCCTGGCTGTCAGGTCGGCTGGTTCTGATTTCTCCCCACGCTTTCAGGAACTTTTATCAGGATGGTGTCTCTCGTGACGTGAATCTCACTCTTAAACAGATCGAAAACAGTCCCGATTTTGATTCGCATAAACCGGTGTCACGACAGTACGAAGAGGATTATTATCGTTACTATGGCTGGCCAAACTATTGGCGGGGTGATGGCTTATGGGGATGTAGTGCTTTCCCAATTCTGGAACTGACGGCAGATGATCGTCCTGAAGAGCCCATTGGTGGAGATGCCTCGCGGTCCCAACTTGCCGATGTGCATCTACGGAGTACCCAAGCACTCAGCGGTTACCATATCCAAGCTAATGATGGAGAAATCGGCCACGTCACCGACTTCATCATCCACGGCAATACCTGGGCGATCTGTCACCTGGTCGTCGAAACCGGCCATTGGTTTTCAGGCAAAGAGATGGTGATTTCCCCGAAAAACATCGACCGAATCAGATACGACGAATCGAAGGTGTTCGTCAACCTGACCAAGGAAAACATCCTGAAAGCACCGGAATATCATGTGCCGCCCTGGGCTTTTGAGGATTCATCGGCTTTAGCGAATAAACTTTGATCTGAATTATCCGTCACCCTGCCAACATGCATGGTGCCGGCGGATGCCCAATGCTAGTGCTTGGCCGTAAGAGCCGCATAACTTGCGATCAAAAAGCGCAGGAAAGTAAAAACATGCAACGCCCCACTTGGAAACCTTCCAGCCCTTCAGTTTCTGGCCGCCTCACTGCGGCTGTGAGAAATTCACTACCAACCACAGCTTTCGCATTTCCGGGCTCCCGAAAAGAGCCATTGATCAATGCAACGCATGTTCGCGACGCAATGGCAAGGTTCGATCAGGTCAGTGACGTGACTGACTCAGAACGAGACCTCGCATTTTCTAATATTCAAAAAGCTGCCGACCATTTCGATATTAA
>CAIPBM010000080.1 GCA_903863295.1 uncultured Verrucomicrobiota bacterium
GAGTCGTTCGATTTGCGCGGTAAGATTGGATTGCTCCGGCCCGGTTCCGGCGAGGGTGAGACGGAAATCGATGCCGTGCTTGTCCTGCAAAATAGCGAGCGCTTCGAACAAATGGGCGAAGCCTTTCCAGCCGACGAAACGGCCGCTGGCGACCAAGTGCCAGGGTTCCGATATTGAACGAACCGGAGCATTAGCCGCGGGATGAAAGACGTCGAGATCCACGGGATTCGGAATCGAAATCGGCTTGATGCCGACTCGCTCCTCGGCCAGCAACGCAACGCGCGGGCTCACCGCGAAACCAGCATCGACTGCGCCATAGAAGAGATGGTCGCCCGCGTAAAAGTCGGTGCCGTGAAAGCCCATGATGACTTTCAGGTCGGGGCGCGATTTTTTCCAGAACCAGGCGACGGGCCAATCGAAGGGCTTGGCCAGGATGACGACATCGCAGTGATGCCGTTTCCATGCGTGGCGTGAGGTCCAGGCGAAGTGAAGTCGTTGCACCAGCCGTTGGAAGCGGGTGCCGATATCGGGAATCGACTTGGTTTCCCAGTAGGGTGAGAGCTCAAGGGTGATGCTGCTGGTGCGATGGCCGTGGCCTGGTTTCGGTTCGCCGCCGAAGAGAACGACCTCGTGGCCGAGTCGCTGCATCGCCTCGCCCATGGTGAAGGAGTAGGTCTCGATGCCGCCGACTTCCGGGGAGCCGCCGGGGAAATCAAAGGTCGCGTTGGGAATGAAGAAGCCAATTTTCATGACGGAACCGCCTTGGTTTGCGTGGCGAGCGAGGCTTCCACCACGGCAATCGATTCGGCCAGCATCCGCTCGACCGGGATGGTGTGGATCAGGTCGCCATGCTTCGCGGTTTGCAAGGCACGATGGAAGGTGGCGTGGGCCTGATGCGGGCCGCAGGCTTCCATGGAGGAACCGCGATCAGTCGGAGCGAAGAGGGTCACCGTTGGGCAGCCCACAGCGACGGCCAGATGGTAGGGACCAGTGTCGCCGGAAAGAAAGGCGAGGGCGCGACCCTCGGCCTGGGCGAGTTCGGTGAGCGACAGCTTGCCCGCGAGAATTTCGGTCGGGGCTTTCATGGCGGAAGAAATTTGACGGGCGAGGGCGATCTCGTTGCGGTCGCCGGTCAGCCCGATCCGGCATTGGAATTTGGCGGCGAGCGCATCGGCGAGCCGGGCCCAATTTTCGACCGGCCAACGCTTCACCTCGCGCGAGGCGCCGGGATGGATGAGGATGATGTTGTCACGAACGGGCGTCTCGGGTCGCAGGTGAGGAAGGGAAAGGCGATGGGTGGTCGCTTCAACGCCGAGGGCTTTGCCCATCGCGAGATTGTTTTCGATGGCGTGGCCGGAAGCGTAATCGGGCGCCGTTGAGCGACGAACCATGGCCTGATTCGCCATCCAGCGCGGAAAGCGGGTCCAGCGGCTCCGGTAGCGAAGAAAGCCGCGCACGCCGCTTTGCCAAAGGAGCGGGACGAGATCGGGCTCGGTCATGTTCGCGAGCAAGGCGATACGATGCGGGTCTTCCGCGAGCTTTTCCTTGAGGCCGCTCCACCGGTATTTGCCGCGCACGGAAAAAATGCGATGGATGCGCGGGTCGTTCTCATAGAGGCTGACATAAGGGGCACGAATGAGGAGCGAGACTCGGTCACGCCCGAGTCGTTCTGAGAGCGACTGCACCAGTGGCGTGGTCAGGATCGTGTCGCCCAGCGCCGTGGTGGCAACGACGAGAACTTTTTCGCCGCGTTCAAGCGCCTCGCGAGCCTGGGGCAGAGACCAGGTGCGGATCAGGCCCAGGGCATGCCCGGCTTTGTGGCCGTAGGTCCAAACGGGATCGAGACCGGGAAAATTCATCAGCGCGTTTGGGCGAGGTCCTGCAATTGCAGGAAGACGGTTTGGGCCGTGATATCGGCCATGGTGGCATCGGCGGGGGTGCGGTAATTGGCCGGGCGGGGCAATTGGACGACACGATGGCGGTCGCCATAGCCGTAGGGGCCGACGCGTGTGACCGGATTATTGCAATGGATAAGCGCGACGACCCGGGTGCCGACGGCGAAGCCAAGATGCATGATGCCGGTATCGGTTGAGACGAGCGCCCAGGACGAGGCAAGGAGCGCGGCTGATTCTTCCAGCGTCAATTTGCCAACGAGGCTGTGGTAGGGCTTGGCCCCGCTGGTGAAGTAGCCATCGAGTTCGTGCAGGCGTTCTAATTGATCGTTTCCTCCGAGAACAAAAATCTCCGCTTTCAGGTCCTCCTTCACGATCAGCCGGATCAATTGGGCGTAGCGCTCCACCGGCCAGTCGCGCCAGGACGCGCGGCGACCTCCGCCGAGTTGGAGGACCAGCCGCGGCCGTGGGGTGATGACCAGTCGGCGCAATTTTTCCTCGATCAGTGCACTTTCGTCCGGGCGAACCTGATAGACCAACTGGGGTACCTTGGTCGTGGCACCGACGTACCGGGCGATGCGCAGGGTCTGCTCCACGCCGTGGGTGTCGTCCCAATCGGGCTGGATGACGTGATGACCACAGAGATAACCCATGCGGGTCATGTTTGGCACACTCACGGTGACGTCCGGGTTGAGCATGTAGCTGAGGCACCGCGGCTCGGGATCGTTTCCGCGCAATTGGAGGATGGCGTCCCACGGTCCTGCGGCGGCCAACTCCTCCGAGAGATGCCAGACGGTGAGCGGAGCTTTCTGGAAAGTGAAGACCTGGTCGATGTAGGGATTGTGTTCGACCAGCGCGCGGCGACGGCGATGAACGACGGCAGCGACGTGAGAGGTGGAAAAGGTTTCCTTCAGGGCCTTGAAGACGACGGAATCGGTCAAGGTGTCGCCGATACCGGCGCAAGTGAAGCAGAGAACGCGCGACGTGGGGCTCAACGCGATCGGCTTCTGCTCGGGAGGACGCACCCAGACCGCCGTCTTGAAGATGGCCTGGTAACTCAACGCGGAAAGTTTGCCAATGAAGCTCATAAGGGAAACCGGTCAGGACCGGGAAGATAGCTCCAGTTTGGGCGTGGCGAGAAGTTGATCAAGCGCAGCCTGGGCGTCGGAGACGGGAATGGCGGCCATGCAGGCCCGGACCTGGCTCCAGTCGCAGGCGACCGATTTGGTCTCCTCGCACGGGCAGGGGCGGGAGAGGATCTGGTGGTGAGTCGACCAGGGGCCCCAGTTTTCCGGGTGGGTGGGGCCGAAGAGGGCGATGACCGGCGTGCCGACGGCGGCGGCCATGTGCATGGGCGCGGTGTCGACGCCGAAGTAGCCGTCCGATTCCGCCGAGAGGGCGGCCGTCTGGCTGAGAGAAATGTTGCCGTCGTAGAAGAGGGGCTGCGTGTGGCAGAGGCGCACGACTTCCTTTGCGCGGGTGCGCTCGGCGGGTTCCGGGCCGGTGGTCATGACGACGCGGGCGCCGCGTTCGGTCTGGAGCCAGTCGATGACTTCCGCCATCGCCTCGTTGGACCAACATTTCCAGAGCCAGCGGGAAACGGGATGGACGTGGATGACCTTGGCCGGGCGGAATGGCGCGAGTTCCTTGCGGGCCCAGGCGCGGAGGTCGTCGGGAATGACGAGGCAGAGCGCGCCGGGTTTGTTGGACCGGAGCTTGAGGCCGGCTTTTTCAACGGTCTCGAACTGCTTTTCGACTTCGTGCATCGGGTAGAGGCAGATGGGCGAGGGCAGATTATAGGCGAGACGACGGATATCGAACCGGTGCCAGGAATCGTTGGTTGTCCCAAGTCGCCAGGTGGCGCGGCAGGCGTGGGTGTACCAGACGGTGCGGTCGCCTTCAGTCAGGCCGATGGTGAGATCGAAGCGGCGTTTGCGGAGTTCCCTGACGAAGCCGAGTTCATGGCGCAGGCGACCGAAGGGGCCGCTTTTCCGGCCGCCGCGCTGGTAGACGAGGACTTCGTCGATGTGGGGGTTGTGGGCCAGCATCGCCTCAGTGCCGGAATTGACGACCGCCGTGATGCGCGCCAGGGGGAAGGTCTCGCGGAGAGCCCGCAGGAGGGGGGTGATCACCAGGACATCGCCGATGTTCCTCATCTTGAAAACGGCGATGCGGTGGATGTTCTGGAGTTCCATTATTGAGAGTGAAACGGCGAGTGTAGAGGTTTTGGGGGAGAATACCAATTCTCAATTCGAGGGGGATAGAAGAGGTTTTCTCTTTTATTGCATTCAGAAATTGGGCAGTGGTTTCTTCTACCCCGAAGGGGTTGATATCTTATAGCCCAGGGTTGGCGCGTTAGCGCCTACCCTGGGTTTACAATCATTTTGGGCAACCCTGAAAGGGTTGGAGATCGATTGGTTCTTGAGGAAATTCAACCCTTACAGGGTTGGTTCTGTTTCGAAGTCTACCTAGGGTAGGTGCTGACGCACCAACCCTAGGCTATATGATCCAACCCCTTGGGGGTTAGATAAACCGGTGCCGTTTTCTATGCTGCCTGAACGGAAGTCTGTGGTCATTGCTATTCGATCCGGCATCACCGAGGCGACGGTCATAGACCGCCGCTACAGGGGGGAGGCTATGCCAGTTTTTCGCCGCGGGCGGCGCGGAGGATGCGGTACCAGCTGTCGCGGTCGAGGGTGATGTCGTCGGCCTTGGCGGCGTCGCGGATGACGTCGGGGCGGACGGAACCGAGGATGGGGATGATCTTGCTGGGATGGCGCATTTGCCAGGCGAGGAGCACGGCGAGAGGCGTGGTGCTGTAGGCATTGGCGACTTCCGCGAGTACGGGACGCAGGCGGGCCACGGCGGCGACATCGCGCTCGCTTTGGGGCAGGGGCGATTTCTCGCTCAACGCAGCACCGAGACGGCCACCGGCGAGGGGACTCCACGCGAGCGGGGTCATTTTCTTTTCCAGGCATTGGTCAAGTGTGCCGTCTTCAAAGGTGTTAAGCCGCAGGAAATGAATTTCGACCTGGTTGGAGACGAGGGGGAAGGGAAGCGCGCTCTGGATGGCGCTGACGAGCGAAGGACGGAAATTGCTTACGCCGAAGTAGCGGACCTTGCCGGCCTTGTGAATCTCGATGAGGGCCGAGGCGACTTCCTCCGGATCGGCGAGCCAGTCGGGGCGGTGGAGTTGATAAAGGTCGATCCGTTCCAGCTTCAGACGCTTGAGTGATTCATCGACCGACCAGCGGATGTGTTCCCCGCTGAAATCGTAGCGGTGGGGGGTGCCGGGGGGCTCGTCCTCGAAACGAATGCCGCATTTGGTGGCAACGACGAGCTGCTCGCGCCACTCGGGATGGCGGTCGAGGGCAAGACCGTGGATCGTCTCGCAGGTGGTGTCGCCATAGATATCGGCGTGGTCGATGAAGGTGTAACCGGCCTCGACGGCGCTTTCGAGCGACTTGATACCGCGCTCGATGGCCGCGGCGTCGACCTTGTCCTTGTCCCAGCTCCCGGAAATGCGCATCGCGCCATAACAAAGCCGGGTGACGTGGAGATCGGTCGAGCCGAGGGGAATGGTTTTCATGAAAGGAGGGGTAGATTACAAAGTTGAGAGCCGTTTGACAGAGGATTTGTCTTGGTTAGCTTGAATTCGGACGCATTTAACCAGGAGGCCTAGGAATGGACGCCATTATAAAGAGTGACAGCATCGCGGTCGAGCGGAAGCAGTTTATCTTCGATCTGCGGGAGAATCCACGCGGCAGGTTCCTGAGGATCACGGAGGATGCCAACGGGCGACGCGATTCGATTGTCATTCCGGCACCCGGTTTGGAGGAGTTTCGCCGTCTTTTGGAAGAGATGATTGCGGCGGATAAAGCGGCTTAGGGCTCCATGGGGGCATGGTTGCCTAAAAAATCCGATTGACTGCTCTGGCGGCTTTGGCAGAGTGGACAACCCGCCGTCCCGCGTCGACCTCCAGTCCGAAGGATCCCGGCGCCAAGATAACCTGAATCCCCCCACCTACTATGCCCGTCGAAGTCATCCTCAAAACTAAAATCGAAGGCCTGGGCAGCGAAGCCGATATCGTCTCGGTCAAGCCCGGCTACGCCCGCAACTTTCTCATCCCGAAGGATTTTGCCGCTCCCGCCACCCTGGCCACGAAGCGTCAGGTGGAAGAACTCCGCCGCAAGCGCGCCGAGCGCGAAGCCAATGAGCTGAACGAAGCACAGGAACTTTCCGGCAAGCTGGGCAAGCTCAAGCTCGTTTTCATCCTGGAATCGGGTGAAGGCCAGGAAAAAGTTTTCGGCGCAGTGACCAATCAAGACATCGCGACCAAGCTCAAGGAAGCGGGCCACGATATCGATCGCAAGAAGATCGACCTGCCGAAGCCGATCAAGGAACTGGGCGAGCACGAAGTGACCGTCAAGCTGACTTCGGAAGTCCATGCCACGCTCAAGATCACGGTGAACCACCCCGCGCCGAAGGAAGTCCCTGCGGTAGAAGGTGATGACGCCAAGGGCGGCAAGAAGTTCAAGGGCAAGAAGGCCTAAGGCCTTATCGACCTTAAAGCCACTCATCAGCAGTGGCGTCTCGCTCCCAATTTCCCCATTGGGAGCGATTTCTATTCCCGCAGAATTTCATTCGCGCTGGCTGAACCAGGGAATTAAGAACGGCAATGAAATTGCCTCAGCAACTGCGTTCCCAAGTGCAACTTGGGAACGAGGGAAACCGAATCGGAACTGTCTCAAGCATCCGGGTTTGGTATACAGTTACCATCGAGAATGCATTCTGGATCGTTTCCATGACGTTTCCGAATGTTAGTGCTTCGGGCAGAAATGTTTTCTTGGAGTTATTCGCTTGACCTTTATTGGCGGCATCTCCAAATTCTGCCCGAGAATGAGGAATGGGGAGTTGGAAGGCCTGAGGGCGCTTCTAAGCTCCTTATTTTCACAATGAAAGGGGAGTTTTGAAACTTTTTACAGGACGACTGAGGAATTCGAATTGCGCAAAAGCGCTGGCCATTTTGCTTTGCGTGCTTTTCCCCATCCAGGGAGCTTTTCCTCAGGGAACGGCCACGAACGCGCCCACTCCTGCCACGCCAGTTTCGCCTGACCAAATTGCGACGCCCGGGGCGACGGCTGCTCCTGACCAGACGGCGACTCCACCCGACGCAACGACATCGATTGCCCCCGGCAAGAAGAACAAGAAGGTAGTGGGTGCACCGGATACCCAAGCACCTACCGGTAATCAAAACGGCCCCATCGTCCGCGAAATTGACGTGGAGTACATCGGACCCAAGACCGTCGCGAAGACGGTGATTCTCTCCAATATGCGGACGACGGTTGGCCAGGTCTACTCAGCCCCGGCGGTTGAGGAAGATGTGCGGAATCTCTACGCCACCGGTTTCTTTACCAATCTCGCGATCAAGGACGAACCGCTCGGCGACGGCGTGAAGGTGAATGTCGTGGTTCAGCCCAAGCCGCTGGTGAAGGAAATTGTCATCAAGGGCGCGGTCAAGATCAAGGAATCGCGGGTGAAGAAGGAGATCAAGTCGAAGGTGGGCGATCCGCTAAGCGAGCAACAGATTTCCTCCGATACGGACAAGATCAAGGAGATGTACCTGAACAAGGGCTACAATCAGGTCCAGGTCAGCTACAAGATCGATACGAATGAGGAATTCGGCCGTTCCGTGGTGACCTTTATCATCAGTGAAGGTGACCGGGCCTATGTGACCGACGTGGCTTTTGTCGGGAACACGCACCTGACGTCGAAAGAGCTGAGCAAGATCATGAAGACGAAGAAGAAGAACTGGCTCTCCTTCATCAACAAGTCGGGACTCTTCAAGGAAGACGATTTCAAGAAGGATCTGGATAATCTTCGCACCTACTATAATAGCAAGGGCTACATCGACATGGAAGTGAAGGACGTCAAGTTCCAGTATCCCGCCAAGGGCGAGATGACGGTGACGATCACGATTTTTGAAGGCATCCAATACACGGTTGGCAAGATCGCCTTTGACGGTAACACGGTCTTCACCAGCCAGCAGTTGCGCGTCTACAACGGCTTCATCGTCATCCGCATGGATGAAGGCAAGGTTTTCTGCCCGCAGGTTTATACACCCGAAGGCAAGGAGCCGAATGAACAGCTTCCGAGCCTGGATAATGACATCAAGCGCATCCGCGATCTTTACGGTCGCCGCGGCTACATTGAAATGCAGGTGACGCCGGAACGGCAGTCGAACATCACCAGCGGAAAGATCGATATTCTCTACCACATCGTCGAGAACTCCCAGTCCTACGTGGAGCAGATCATCATCCAGGGTAACAACCGCACGAAGGACAAGGTCATTCGTCGCGAATTGGCGGTGACGCCCGGACAAATTTACGACAGCGTCCGTGCGGACCAGAGCAAGAAGCGCCTGGAAAATCTCCAGTACTTCAGCAAGGTCGACATCTCTCCCCAGGACACCACGGTTCCGAATCGTAAGAACATGGTGGTGACGGTGGAAGAAAAGCGGACCGGTTCGATCACCTTCGGTGCCGGGTTCAGCTCGGTGGATAGCTTGCTCGGTTTCGTGGAAATCACCCAGGGCAACTTTGATATCTTCAATTACCCCTACTTCACGGGTGGTGGCGAAAAGTTCCGCGTCCGTATCCAGTATGGTTTGCAACGGCAGGATGCGGAAATCGAATTCAAGGAGCCTTGGTTCCTGGAGCAGCGACTGGCCCTCGGGTACAATCTGTTCTATCACAACGCGACTTACCTCTCCACCTACTACAACGAGCGCAACTACGGTGCCTCGGTCAGTCTGGCCCGTGCGTTCGGTCAGTTCTGGAGCGGATCGATCACCTATACCCTGCAGCAGTTTGATCTCTACAACTTCTCCAGCGATGCCTCGCCCCAGTTGCTTGAAGAAGCCGGTTGGCGTTCCGACAGTTCCATTACGCTGGGTATGAGCTATGACACCCGCGACAGTGTGTTGCTGACGCGTCGCGGTATGCATGCCGACTTCTCCGCGGAATTGGCAGGCGGTCCGTTGCTCGGCCAGACCAGCATTTATAAATTCCAGGTCAGCGCGCAGAAATATATCCTGTTGCCTTATGATCTGATCCTGACGCTCTCTGGGGCGACGGGCGTGGCCGATTACTACGGGAATAACACGCAGGTGCCGCTGTTTGACCGCTTCTTCATCGGTGGCTCGCGCTCCGTGCGTGGTTTCGCCAATCGCGACGTGGGTCCGGTTGACAGCAACCGCGAACCTTTGGGCGGTGACACGATGGCTTACAACAACATTGAGTTGACGTTCCCAATCATGTCTCGCGTCCGTGGCGCAGTCTTCAATGACATGGGCTTTAACGATGCGTCACCGTTCACTTACGGCAATGCCTGGAAAGAGTTGTGCATGGCGGCTGGTGTCGGTATCCGGCTCGATCTCCCGATTGGTCCGCTACGACTTGACTACGGTATTCCTTACAAGACGGAAGGCTATAACTACTCCACCGGAAAGTTTAGCTTTGACGTTGGATATCAATTTTGACAGGCTTCCGCGCTCATGAAAAAGTTATTTTTACTCGGTCTTTTGTTTTTAACTCCGCTCTCCTTTGCCAGCGCTGATTTGAAAGTCGCCGTTATCGATTTAGGCAAAGCTTTTGACCAGTATTACAAGACAAAGGACGCCTCACAGAAGCTGGAGGAAAAGAAGGCCAGCTACCAAAAGGAAATCCAGGACATCGTCAATCAGTTCCAGCAGATGCAGAACGATGCCAAGAAGCTTTACGATGAGTCCAACGACCAGACGCTTTCCTCGCAGGCCCGCACGGACAAGGCCACGGCCTTGAAGCAGAAGAACCAGGATCTGCTCAACATGCAGAACAAGATCCGCGAAATGGAGACCGAACGGAGCAACGAAATCAAGGATGAGCTCGTTCGCCGTCACAAGGAAATCGTCGATGAGATCACCAAGGTGATCAACGATTATTCAGCTCCCCAAGGTTTTGATCTCGTGATCGACAAGTCGTCGGCCTCCGCCGCGAGCGGCGTTCCGATCATCATCTATAATTCCAACAAGTTGACCGACATCACGGCGGACATCATCAAGCAGCTTAATGCCAACGCGCCTGCTGCGGGTGCAGCTCCTTCTGGTGCGGCTCCTGCCGCTGCTCCCGCCGCTCACTAAGCGTCGGAGATTATTGAAGTCAAGGCCTGTCCCGGTTTCCCGGGCAGGCGGCACCGCTTGATCGGCTCAGGTTCTATGCATACTGTACGCTCTCTGGCGGAACATGTGGGTGGCACCCTCTTGGATGCCTCTCCAGATGCGGTGGTGACGGGGATCAATGACCTACGTTCCGCGTTGCCCGACCAGATTTCCTTTTTAGGCAATTCCAAGTATGAGGCTCTCGCCCTCGCCAGCAAAGCGGCGGCAATTCTGGTGAGTGCCAAGGACGCACCGAAGTTCAGCTTTCCCCGCATCGTGGTGGACTCCCCCAGCGGTGCCTTCGGCAAAATTGCGGAATTGTTTGCTCCATCACCGATTCATGATGAACCCGGAATTCATCCCACGGCAGTAGTCGCCCCGGATGCGGTTATTGGCGATGGAGCCAGCATCCAGGCGCATGCAGTTATATCGGCGGGCGTTCGCATTGGCGCGGGCACGGTGATCGGGGCGAATTGTTTTGTCGGTGAACGAACGACGATTGGCGAAAAGTCCCGGCTGTATCCCCTGGTGACGGTTCGCGAACGGAGTGTTATCGGCTCCCGCGTCATCCTGCACAGCGGCGTGGTCATTGGTGCGGACGGCTTCGGTTACGACTTTGATCCCAAGTCGGGGCGTCACGTCAAGATTACCCACATCGGCTTCGTCCAGATTGATGATGATGTGGAAATCGGGGCCAATACCACGGTGGACCGGGGACGTTTTGGACGGACTCACATCGGACAGGGAGCCAAGATCGATAATCTCGTCATGATTGCCCATAACGTGGTGGTCGGGCCTCACTCGATCATCGTCGGACAAACCGGCATCTCGGGCAGCACCACGCTGGGGAAATATGTCACCCTGGCCGGACAAGTTGGCCTGGCGGGACACCTCAACATCGGTGACCGGGTGACGATTACCGCGCAGTCCGGCCTGAATAAAGATGCGTCCGCCGGGGCGATTCTTTCCGGGCATCATGCGTTGCCGATGCGCGAAAGCCTCAAGCTGGAAGCATTGGGGCGGCGCTTGCCGGAATTGCTGGCGAGGATCAAGGCGCTTGAGGACAAGCTCGACTCGCGATCCTAGTTTTTTGATCCGTCATCCGCTTTTTACAGTCGGGGTCTTGGCGAATGGCAAAATCGGCTCTAGTATAACTTCTTATGGCCGCATCTCAAAAAATCAAACTGGGTCTCTTGCAAACCTGGGCGGATGCCGATCCCGTTTCTAACCTGAAGCGTACCCTAAAGCTTGCCCACGACGCTGCGGATCAAGGCGCCCAAATCATCTGCACGCAGGAGCTCTTTCGCTCTCAATATTTTTGCCAGAGTGAGGACCATGCCAACTTTGCCCTGGCTGAGGAAATTCCCGACGGCCCGAGCACGCAGGCGTTTTGTGAACTGGCGAAGGCGCGCGGTGTAGTCATTGTCGCCTCACTCTTTGAGCGTCGCACGGCAGGTATTTATCATAACACTGCGGTCGTGATTGATGCGGACGGAACCTATCTCGGGAAGTACCGCAAGATGCATATTCCTGACGATCCGCTTTTTTACGAGAAGTTCTATTTCACGCCGGGCGATCTCGGCTTCAAGGCCTGGAAGACCCGCTTTGGGCGGATCGGCGTTCTCGTTTGTTGGGATCAATGGTTCCCCGAGGCCGCGCGATTGACCGCGATGAGCGGCGCACAAATACTTTTTTATCCGACTGCCATCGGATGGCACCCGAGTGAGCGGGAAAAGTATGGCGAGGCCCATCATTCCTCCTGGGAAACGATCCAACGTTCCCATGCCGTGGCCAATGGCTGCTATGTCGCGGTGATCAACCGGGTTGGTCATGAGCAACCGATCGGCGGGGATGGCCTCAAGTTCTGGGGGCAGAGTTTCGTGGCCAATACGTCCGGGCAAATCATCGCCAAGGCCGGGATGGAGCAGGAACAAATCCTAATCCAGGAAATTGACCTCGCGACGGTGGACGTCACGCGGACTCACTGGCCTTTCCTTCGTGATCGGCGTATCGATGCCTATAGCGATTTGACCCGGCGCCTGGTCGACTAAATTACAATCGTCTTCCTCCTGATCCACGGATCGGGAGGATCCTTTTAGAAATCCATGTCCGATACTTCTCCTGATCTCACTATCACACCCCGTTCGCTGGGCTTTCACATGCCGGCGGAATGGGCACGCCATGAGGCCACCTGGCTGACCTGGCCACGGCCGGAGGGGATCAGTTTTCCCGGAGCCTTTGAGAAGATCCCGGCAATTTGGGCCGGATTGGCCAAGCTCTTGTCGGAAGGCGAGCAGGTGCATATCAATGTCTTCTCCCCGGAGCATGAAGTTGAAATCCGGGCAGCGCTGAAACAAGCCGATGCGCCCTTGGGTACGCGGATTCATCTCCACCCGTTCCCTGCCTATGAGCCTTGGTGCCGAGATCATGGTCCGATCTTTGTCCGCAACGAGAACGAGATGGCCGTGGTCGATTGGCGCTACAATGCCTGGGGTGGCAAGTATCCGCCCTGCGATCTCGATGATGAAGTGCCACAACATGTCGCAAAACTTCTTGGCCTGCGGCTGTTTTCTCCACCGATGATTCTGGAGGGTGGTTCCATTGAAGTGAACGGGGCGGGCACGCTTTTGACGACCGAAGCCTGTCTGCTGAACAAGAACCGCAATCCGAACCTGACGCAGTATGAAATTGAAACCTACCTGCGCGATTACCTCGGCGTGGAACAGATTCTCTGGCTGGGTGAGGGGATTGTCGGCGACGATACGGATGGCCATATCGATGACCTGACCCGCTTTGTCGACCCGAACACGCTGGTCACGATTGTTGAGGAAGATCCTGCCGATGAGAATTACGCGTTGCTGCGCGAGAACAGCAAGCGGCTCGCGGCGATGCACGATCCGCAGGGACGCCCCTGGCGTATCGTGGAACTTCCGACGCCCGGTTACCTCGAGAACGAGGGCCAGCGATTACCCGCCAGTTACGCGAATTTTTATATCGGCAACGAGGTGGTTGTGCTCCCCGGCTTCAATCATCCCAACGACGAAAAGGCCCGGGCTATCCTGCAAGGCCTTTTCCCGACCCGTCGGGTCGTCCTCTTCCCGGCACTCGACCTGATCTGGGGGCTGGGGGCCTTTCATTGCATCACCCAGCAGCAGCCCGCGCTTTGACAAATAAGTCACTTGTTAAGTTCGATTTACCCTGTAAGTAGCAGATAACCCCTTACGGAAAGGTTCCCCCATGCCCCTGCCTAATAATGAACGCGTCGTCGCCTTGGCGAATGATATCCTCCAGCAGTTCGACAAGATTTTTGGACTGCATCCCGGCTTCAGGGCAGCCCATGCCAAGGGCCAGATGTTGACCGGCGTGTTCACGCCGACGGTGGAAGCCAAGTCACTGAGCAAAGCGGCCCATTATGCGCGGCCCAGCACTCCGGTGACGGTCCGGTTTTCGAACTCGACGGGAATTCCGCTGCTACCCGATAACTCGCCCGATGCAAATCCCCGGGGCTTGGCGATCCGTTTCAACCTGGCGGATCATGTCCACACGGATATGGTCACCCATTCGACCGATGGCTTTCCCAGTCCGGACGGAAAGGAATTTCTGGAATTTCTATTGGCGGTGGCAAGCAGTGGTGCGGACGTTCCTTCGCCCAAACCGATCGAGACTTTTGTCGCGACCCATCCGGCGGCATTGGCGTTTGTCCAGACACCCAAGCCTCATCCCCTGAGCTTTGCCCAGGATGCCTACTATAGCGTCTCCGCGTTTCAATTTACCAATGCGGAGGGGAAGATCAGCCACGGCAAGTACCGGATTCTGCCGGAAGCCGGAACTGCGTTTTTCAAGGAGAGTGAGGCCGAGGCTTTATCCCCGACTTATCTTTTCGACGAATTATCTGAACGGATCAAGGCGGGGCCGATTCGTTTTAAAATTGTGGTGCAACTGGCGGCGCAAGGTGACGTGGTCGATAATGCTACGGTGCACTGGCCGGAAGATCGACCGCTTCTGGAAGTGGGCACGGTGGAGCTCACGGAACTGGTGGCCGACAATGCCCAAGAACAGAAGCATATTATTTTCGATCCGATTCCGAGGATCGAAGGAATCGAGCCGACGGCAGACCCTCTTTTTGAATTGCGGGCGGCGATTTATCTGATCAGTGGACGGAGACGTCGCGCGGCGACCCTGGAAACGGCGCACTGAGACGGAATCCAGGGTGGGCAAAAGAAGAGGGAGTGACGTCGTCATGCCTGAGTCCGGAATAACGGCTGACATCGTCCACAACCTCAATTTGATGCCGCAAAAAGAAGGCGCCGGGCTGACAGGCGGGTAACGGATGGGCTGGTGCGGACTCCAATAGCCGCTCCACGAGAGCGGCGGCAAAATTCGCCCCGAGCATGGCTGGAAAATCGATCCACGACGGGAAACGTGGGTTAATCTCGATGAGAACGTAGCGATGGTCGATGGCGTCCTGAATCAACTCGATTTCGAAAGGGCCATTCCAGCGCAGTTCACGAATGAGAGCTTCGCATAAAGCGTCGAGCTTCGAATCGCGAACGACGACACCTCCCAAGCCTCTCCTCTTATCGGCGGTCGCCGTTTTGCGAATACTGCACTGGGCGACAATTCCACCCTGACCGTCGCCGATGCCCAGGACATTGAATTCCGTTCCGGTAACACGCCTTTGCAGGATCACCGGGGTGCCCCACTCGGCGAGAAGATGCGCGGCAACGGCCTGGGCGTGAGGCAAGCTGTAGACGGTACGTGCATCATCATAAGGACCTTTGACCAGCAGGGGCAGGCCCAGGACGACGGCGGCATCGTAGGCGGCCAGGGCATCATGGGCCACCCGGCTCTTCGGCACGGCAACGCCGCAATTCCTGGCTAACTGGGGTAAGAACTGTTTGGCACGGCGGCGGAGCGAGATGGCTTCCGGCAGGCAGACGCGGATTCCTCGTTTCGCGAAATCCTTTTGGTGATGGACGAGGAGTTCGATTTCGGTGTCGAGCGAGGGGATGAGAACGTCGATGGGGGTCTTTTTATGCACGACATCGAGCCGCTGGAAAAACGCCATCGCGCCGGCGGCAGGATAGGGCATGAGTTGGATTTCATCCGGGCCGTCCTCGACGTAGATGCCGCTTTCCATGACATCATGGACCAAGCCAACGATATGGACGCCGGGCCAGGCGCGACGCAAACTGCGAATGATGCCGGAACCGGGCTGGGGATTTTCACCACAGTGCAGGCCGCTGACGGCGATGCAGAGCGGTTTCATGACTCGACATCCACCCAGTTGAGCTGTTTGAGCTGGGAAAGGAAGGTTTCGAGATCGCGGCGGGCGGTCGATTCATCGACATTGTATTCCTCGAGCAGATGTCGCAACAGGGCATCGGTGTCAGCCTTTTGCTGCAGCATCCGCACCAGTTGGAGAGCGCTGCTGGAGAGACGAAAGGTCTCACCGGTAACGGGATTAAGGGCTAACCCGCTGTCATCAATCTGGATATTTTTCAGGATGGGCGTCATGGATTTCACTCGGGTTATTACAGGTGAAGTTAAGGTGCTTCGGTAAAGGTCTGATGAAGCACCAACAGGAAAATTGTTAAGGAATGGTAAATTGCGGGGACTCCATCCCTCCGGGCGTGGTAGTCTGGATCGACCACTTCCGCCATGCCCAATCGAACGACAGCCGCCGCCAGCGCTCATCCCGAGGAGGGCCCGCGTCGGCTCTTGATCATCGATGATGACAAAAAATTGTGCCGGTTGTTGACCGACTACCTTGAGCCACTGGGTTACAATCTCACCTCGGTTCACACCGGAACCGAAGGGGCGGACAAAGCCATCGCGGAGTCGTGGCATGCGGTGATCCTCGACATGATGTTGCCGGGAATGGACGGCCTGCAGGTCCTGCGTAAAATTCGCGAGAAATCGGATGTACCGGTCCTGATGCTGACGGCCCGCGGTGAAGAAGCCGACCGTATCGTTGGCTTGGAATTTGGCGCGGATGACTATTTGCCCAAAACCTTCTCCACCCGGGAACTGTTGGCACGGTTGCGCGCGGTGACTCGGCGACTCTATCGTGCGCCGTCCATCGAGCCGGTGGCTTCGGCGGATATCGTCATAGGAGACCTGCGGATTATTCCGGAGGCGCGAACCGCCACGCTGGTCGAAAAGACGCTCTATCTGACCCCGGTGGAATTTGATCTCCTCGTTTGCCTGGCGCGAGCCGCCGGACGCGTTAAAACGCGTGACCAGTTGCTTGAGGATATTCGTGAACGGGATTACGAGGTTTTTGATCGCAGTATCGACGTTCACATTTCGGCGTTACGCCGCAAGCTCGGCGATGACGCCAAATCCCCCCGTTATATTCGTACCTACCGGTCAGCCGGTTATATGCTTATTCATCCGGAGGCGCCTTGAAGACCCGGTTTCCCCTCTTTGCCCGACTACTTCTCTGGTTTTTTCTCAATGTGCTGGTGGTCTTGGCCGCGCTTTTTCTGACGTTGCGGTTTCAATTTGGCTCGCAGTTCAAAAGCTTTCTGCCGGACACCTCCCGTTCGCAGACCCAGGCGATGACGGAAGTGCTGATCCACGATCTTGCGACAACTCCCAAGGCGCAGTGGGATCAATCGCTTTCCCAGTTAAGCGCCGCTTATCACATGGATTTTGCGATTTACGATAAAGCCGGACTTCACGTGGCCGGTGCGCCGATGAATCCGCCGGAAGAAGCTGTCTCGACGATCTTGATGACCCTGGCCTTGGGACGTCCGGATCGTCAGCCGGAACGTCCGGAAGACTTAGACCAACCGCCCGATTTTCCACCTCCGCCTCCACGACCGCAGCCGGAAGGTATGCCCCCACCGCGCGGGGGGCCTGGGCATATGATGCCTGAGTTTCCTCAAAGAGTCATCCGGTCGGAAAATCCGGAAACATTTTGGCTGTTGGTTCTTCTGCCTCTCGACCGCTTCCACAATACCGACCTGCAGCCGATGATGCTGGTGGGCAAGACGGGCAAGCTCGGGGAAAGTCCGCTTCTTTTCAACCCGAATCCCTGGTTTTACCTGGCGGCGGGCACCATCGTCTTTTCGGCACTCTTCTGGTTGCCCCTGACGAGGAATCTCACCCGGGCGATTGCCAGAATGACGGTCGCGACGGAGGAAATTGCCGAGGGACGTTTCGATATCCAGGCCCCGGAAAAGCGTGAGGACGAACTGGGCAGGCTCGGATTTGCCATCAACCGGATGGCGGCTCGCTTGAAAGGATTCATCACGGGGCAGCGTCGTTTTCTCGGCGATGTCGCACATGAACTTTGCTCACCTCTGGCGCGGATGGAAGTGGCGCTGGGCATCCTGGAGGAACGTGCTGATGAGAAGACGTTGCCGTATGTGCGGGATGTCCGCGAAGAAGTCACCCAGATGCGAAAGCTGGCCCATGAATTGTTGAGTTTCTCGAAAGCATCGCTGGGTGAAAGCCGCATCGGGCTGACGACTCTGGCTGTCGTTGAGTTGGTCGCGGCGGCGGTGCGTCAGGAGCATTGCGGTGAGGGGCAGGTTGAGATCGAGGTGCCGGAGGATTTGATGGTCGAGGTTCATCCGGAACTGATCTGTCGCGCCTTGACCAATCTTTTGCGCAATGCGATTCGCTATGCCGGTCATGCGGGGCCGGTCACGGTTGTGGCGAGAAAGGAAGACGCCGAGGTGGTGATCTTGGTGGCTGATCAAGGTCCCGGGGTGCCGGGGGGTGAATTGGAGCGGCTTTTCGATCCCTTTTATCGGCTCGATGAATCTCGCGATTCGGAGACCGGGGGCACGGGACTTGGCCTGGCCATCGTCAAGACCTGCGTGGAAGCATGCGGCGGGAAAGTGACCGCTTTTAATCGGGATCCTGCGGGATTGATTGTGGAACTCCGCTTTCCTGACGCCTCGATCCAGGCGTAACTCTGGTTTGTCATTGCGGTCTCTCGCCAGATTGATCGCGAAGGCGCCTCGATTTGAGATTTTGACTGCATGTTTTCCTGTTAAAAATCGCGCCAATTTGGAAAGGTCTCCTCATGCCTGAAGAAGCCGCGCTCAGTCAGTTTATCGATTTTCTCCGTTTTGGAAGCGTCTCGACCGACTCCAAGTACAAGGACCAGGTGCTGGGTTGCGCCGACTGGCTCCGTCAGAAGTTGATCGCAATTGGCCTCAAGGCCGCTGTGCACGAGACGCCGGGGCATCCCATCATCGTGGCGCACGGGCCGAAAAGGGAGGGCCGCCCCACGGTGCTGATCTACGGGCATTACGATGTGCAGCCGGTTGATCCATTGACACTGTGGCATCGCCCGCCCTTCAATCCGGGCATTGAAAACGGGATCATCACCGCGCGCGGTGCCAGCGATAATAAGGGACAGATTTTCGCCCATATTCTCGGCATTGAACAAACGTTGAAAGAGACGGGCGATCTGCCGGTTAACCTGATCCTGCTCGTTGAAGGCGAGGAAGAAATCGGCAGCCCAAACCTGGCCGCTTTTCTCAGCTCGCATCGCGAGGAACTGGCCTGTGACGTCGTTGCCATTTCCGATTCCTCAATGATCGCGCCCGGTCATCCCACGTTCACCTACGGACTGCGTGGACTCACCGCCGTTGAGGTCACCGCGACGGGACCCGACCACGATCTTCATTCGGGCATCTTCGGCGGCGCGGTCGAAAATCCCGCCACCGTGCTCGCGCGCCTCATTGCCGGGCTGCACGACAAAAATCTCAAGGTCAAGCTGGAGGGCTTTTATGATGACGTCCGTCCGCTGGCCCTCTGGGAACGGAAGGCCTGGAAGCATTTGCCACTCACGGAAAACGTTTTGCTGAAGATGACCGGCTCACCCGCTTTGCGCGGCGAAAAGGGATTCACCGCCCTGGAACGCATCTGGGCACGGCCCACGGCGGAGGTCAATGGCATCGGGGGTGGTTATCAGGGTGAGGGAACCAAGACCGTGCTACCGAGCAAGGCCATGGCGAAGTTCACCTTCCGCCTCGTTCCGGACCAGGACCCGAAGAAGATCAGCGAGATCGTACAGGACTACTTTCGGAAGAACGCGCCGCCCTCAGTGAAGCTCGATATCGTGGCTGGTCACAGCGGCGAACCCTACCTTGTCGATCCGAACGCGGGCTTTGGCATGGCCGCGCAGAAGGCTCTGGGACGGATCTTCCCCGGACAGAAACCGGCGTTGATCCGCGAGGGAGGCTCGATTCCGATTGTCGCCGATTTCAAGACTATCCTGAAAGCGGATACGTTGCTGCTCGGCTTTGCTCTGCCCGATTGCAATGCGCATAGCCCGAATGAGACGTTCCCGTTGGCGCATCTCGACCTGGGCGCGAAGTTGAATCGGTATCTCCTGGAAGAGATCGCGGCGGCGTAGGATAAGTATGGAATTTTATTACAGTTCACTTTTCCAATTCCGTCATCCTGAGCTTGTCGAAGGATCAGCTTCCATTGATATCCGGCATTAACCGCTCATTTGCAACTCACCGGGGGCTGATCCTTCGACAAGCTCAGGATGACGGATACGAAAGAAGAATCTTGCTTGGCACGAAGCACCAAACTCCTGACTTGCCGGAAATGCCCCGCTTGGGGAGACTGCGCGGGTGCATGATGTAGTTACCGCGACGTCGACCGTCGCGACCGATCTTCCCCGCCTTCAGGTGCGGGCCAAATTCTTTTTTGAGGGTGAGAACAAGTTCTATCTCCAGGGTGTGACCTACGGCCCGTTCCGTCCCGCCACCGCTGGCGGCGTGAATCTGCCGACGCCGGAAAAGGTCTCCATCGATTTCGGCCTGATGCGCGACCTGGGCGTGAATGTCATCCGCGTTTACCACACGCCGCCGCGCTGGTTCCTCGATCTCGCGCAGAGTTTCCGCATGCGGGTCATGGTCACCATTCCCTGGCACAAGCGCGTCCTTTTTCTCGATGAGCGCGAAGCAGTTGAGACGATCCGCGAGAACGTGGCCAAGGCGGCTGCGGCCAATGCGGGCCATCCTGCGATGCTCGGCTTCTTCATCGACAACGAAATCCCGCCCGATCTCGTGCGCTGGTACGGCGCAAGGCGCATGGAGGAGTTTCTCAATTCGCTGGTGCGGATCGTGAAGAAGAACGATCCCCTTGCGCTTGCAGCCTACGCGAATTTTCCGCCGACCGAGTACCTCTTGCCGAGCGAAGTCGATTTCTACAGCTATAACGTCTACCTCCATCGCAAGAAGGATCTGGTGGGCTATCTCGGCCGCCTGCAAAATCTGGCGGGGGACAAGCCGCTGATCCTGAGCGAATTTGGCATGGATACGATCCGGCATCCCGAGGAGGAGCAGGCGCATCTTCTCACCGAGCATGTAACCACGGTTTTTGAAGCCGGTTTGGCCGGGACGTTCATCTTTTCCTGGACGGACGAGTGGTTCACCGATGGTATCGACGTGACCGACTGGGCCTTCGGGATCGTGACGACGGAGCGTCGTCCCAAGGCGAGTTACAAGGCGCTGCAGCCGATGTTGAAGAACCCGGAGCGTCCCCTTTACCCGCGGTTCGTCCCCGAAACGCCATTGCCGATGGTCTCAGTCGTGGTCTGTTCCTACAACGGTGCGCGGACGTTGCGCGATTGCCTGACTTCGCTTCAGGACATGCATTACCCGAACTACGAGGTGGTGTTTGTCGACGATGGCTCGAAGGACAATACGCAGGAAATCATGAAGGATTTCCCGAAGGTGCGGAACATCGTGCAGGTCAATAAGGGCCTCAGTGTTGCGCGGAATGTCGGTATCGCGGCGGCAAAGGGTGAGGTGGTCGCGTTCACCGATTCCGACTGCATGGCGGATCGCGACTGGCTCTATTTTCTTGTCCACACGCTGCTCTCAGCGGACTTCGCTGCGGTCGGCGGACCGAACATCTCGCCGCCGGCAACCGATTGGATTCAAGCCGTGGTCGGGGCTGCGCCGGGTTCTCCGAGCCACGTGCTGCTCACCGATACCGTGGCCGAGCACGTGCCCGGTTGCAACATGGCCTATCATAAGTGGGCGTTGGAAGAGATCGGTGGATTTGATGCGGAATATCGCAAGGCGGGCGACGACGTCGATGTCTGCTGGCGGTTGATGCAGCGCGGCTATCAGATCGGATTCAGTCCGGCGGCGGTGGTCTGGCATTACCGGCGGTTTGAGGTGCGTACCTACTTTAGCCAGCAGACCGGTTACGGCGAGGCGGAGGCGATGCTACGTTACAAGCATCTCCAATATTTCGGCACGACCGGCTCCGCGATCTGGCACGGAAACGTCTACTCACAGGTGCGGATGGATTCCTTTTTCTCCAAGCCGATCATCTATCACGGTATTTTCGGCACGGGACTTTTCCAGTGCATTTACCCGAAGCGGTACTCGCCTTTCGCGGCTTTGCTCAGCAGCCTGGAATGGCTGGCGGTCACGATCTTCGTGCTCTTGTTGGCGATTCCGCTCGCCTCGCTGCGGCTGATCCCGCTGATCATGTTTGGGCTGACGTTGCTCGTCGGGCTCGGCTATATGGCGCAGGCGAGGATCGAGACGAAATTCGACAGCATTCCCGCGCGGTTGCTGCTGCTTTACCTCGCTGTGGTGCAGCCATGGCGTCGCGCCTGGGCACGCTACTTCACCTGGCTGCGGGGCAAGCGGACGCCGCCTGCGGTCATCGCGACGAAGGAGGACGCCCCGCATCTTACCGTGAGCTGGCGCGAAGCCGGCAGCCTCGCCTTCTGGAGCGAAACCGGTCTGGAGCGGCATCATCTGCTGATCAAGATCGAGCAATTGCTCGATGAAGAGGGCTGGAAGTATTCGCTCGATACCGGGTGGACAAACTGGGACATGCACGTCTTCGCCAGCCGTTGGTGGAACCTGCGCCTGCTCACCATGACGGAGATTTATCCGCAGGGACGGCGTCTGACCCGGGTTGGAAACTTCCTCAACGTGAGCACGTTCTCTTCGCTCGTCGGCGGATTGCTTTGCACCTTCTCTCTCGTGTTGTTGCTGACCCTGACGCGTCCGAGCTCGAAGGCTGCCGTGCTGGCCACGCTCGCGGTTCCGGCGGCGACCTCCCTCATTGCCCTCTTCTGGTTTATTCATGGACTGCGCCTTCGGCACCGTCTCGCTGAGCTGGTTGAGGTTGCCGCGATCCGCGCGGGCTTGCAGCCATTGGGAAAAAAGCAGGAGAACAGAGGGAAATAAAAATCACCTTGCAGGCACGACGAATCGTGTAATCCTAGGTTTATGAGCCAGAAGGAGCTTGCATTAGATGCACTTTCCCATCTGCCGGATGATTGTACGTCCGAGCAAATTGTGGAGCACCTCCGCTTCTTGCTAGGTGTACAGGAAGGTATTGATCAACTGGATCGTGGCGAGGGTATTTCACACGACGGGGTGAAACGGGATTCGGCCACATGGCTGTCCACATAATTTGGTCGCTGCTGGCCAAGTCCGACTTCAAGCAGGCAGTCACCTACATTCGGGATGATAACCCAATTGCCGCACAGCAATGGCGAATAGCTCTTCTAGAACGGGTCGAATTGCTTGCAGATTTTCCCGAACTTGGACGCCTCGTCCCTCTTAAAGCTAATCCAGCGGCTCGCGAAATTATTTTTGGCCGATATCGTATCATCTACCAGTACGCTCAGATCACCGACAGCATCCAGATCATCCGTATCTGGCATTCGGCTCGCGGTGAGCCTGAAATTTAACTCGCGCCATTGAGATCGTGGAGGAACTGCCGCCCTTCGTCCAGACCGTGGCGGTAACCGTAAACGCGATGAAGGAATTCACCAATCTGGGCTGGACGAAACAGCTCAAGACGTTCGGCATCGCGGAATTGCACGGGCAGGAATCGCCGGTGCATGTGAGGGTGGTATGCACTATGTGGCCGGAAGAAAGGGCTAGGGCCATGTGCCGCAACTAAAGGGAGGGTGTGGCCTGACTAGGATTCGAACCTTGGACAAAACTTAAGAATCGCCTATCCGCTCTGTACATGACCTTCGTGGGTGTGCTACCAACGAACACGCGAGTAACGATGAATTTACGCACATTCAGCTTGTACCTTTTTCTTTTCGCAGCCATTGGAGGTTCTGTCCAAGCCAGATTGATCACGTTTGATGATCTTACGGACACCAGCTTGAATGGTGAGGGAACTCCTATCAAAAATGGGTACGCAGGCTTGGATTGGGATAACTTTAATGTCCTGAACACTCAATCGATTTCTCCCCCGAACGGGTTTGTCAACGGTACCGTTTCTGTTCCCAATGTGGCCTATAACGTGGGTGGCTTGGAGGCGTCAATTAGCAGCCTCACGCCCATCGATTTGGATAAACTTCAGATGGCAGCGAATAATTACCAGAACTTGGTCGCGATAATTTCAGCGTATTACCAGGGCACCCTCGAGACTCAACGGCAGGTCACTCTGAGTACGACAGGAGCCACTTTTGTGGAGTTGAATTTTCACAACGTAACCTCCGTTGTCTTTGACGCCGGCGGCAGGGAAATGTTGCTGGATGACGTGAGTATTTCCTTCGTACCTGAGCCATCGCATTACGGTTTCGCCGTCTTCCTCGCTTTGGCAGGTCTCGTCGTTTGGCGAAGGCTGCCGACTTTAAGCGATGTGGCCCGGCAATGATTCGAACCTTGGACTAGGTGATTTAGAGTATCTCCGGAAAATCGGGATTTTCAGCGATCATTTGTGGCTGGGGAATGCAGCACACTTCGTGTTTCTCGGTTAGCAATTTTGACTGTATGAGCCAACCCCAATGAGGGTACGCTCTCACGTCCCTGTTGACGAAGCTGACGGTCGTGGCCCACTCAACCTACGGGAGGAACCGACGACCCCGTAGTGGTGTGCTTGGCATTGCCTGCCCGATTTCTCGCTCCGGCGCGCCAGACGCGGCGTGAGCGCACCGTGCGCCTTTTAACAAAAAACTCCGCCGACGGCCAAGTAAAGGCAACCGTTGAACGTGACTCAACTCGCAACCGGCGGCGCCACGTAGAGTGTACCGGGCGGCTTCGGAATGCTAGCCAGTGTCGAATTGGGCACGCCGAACGTCTGGGCGAACTGATCCTTCGGCATTCCGCCGAGCATGGTGGAAAGGCCGATGTCATCGGGCGCGCTATTGTTGAAGACGACGTAGATGGTCGCGTCCTCCGTGCCCTTGTTTTTGATCGAATGCGCATACCCTTGCGGGATGAAACCGATGACCCCCGGCTCCAACGTCACCGTATCGACGGTCGCGTCCGGGTTGACGACAAACAGCTCCACTTTTCCGGAGAGCACGATGTCCATTTCCCAGGCATTCGGGTGCCAGTGGGGCTCGCGCAGCCCGCCCGGTTTCAGGACCAAGAGGAAAACCGCTGCCATGTTGCCCGTCACCACCGGGAAATTTGTCTGGTCGCAAATGGCGATGGTTCCGCCCGCATTATCGACGAACAACGGTTGCTGCTTGAAATCGAAACTATGCTTGTATTTGGAAGGCTTGAAACTGCTCTCATCCGGGTGACCCGGCACAGCGGCTTCCGCGCTACTGGCCAAACCGGCAATCGCCAGTCCGGCCCCTAGGGTTGCACCGAGTTTGAGCGCATCACGACGACTGGTATTTTGGACCTCCATAATGCTGGGACAATAAGCGTCTTGAAAATTTTGGTCAAATTTTCTCTCGGGCCTACGAAACTCTCGCGCTAGGCGCCTGGGCGCCGGCTTTGTGAAAAGTGGCCCGGCAAGGATTTGAACCTTGGACCAAGTGATTAAGAGTCACCTGCTCTACCGCTGAGCTACCGAGCCATGAATTTCCGGTCGTAACGGAAGAGGTACTATGCAAGCTTCGCTGGAAATAGCAAAGAAATTTGCAGCGGTGCGAGGATGATTGGCGGGGAGCTAGTCTTCGACGATGTCGACCTGGCCGGTGCGGTCGGTGGTGGTGGCGGGGAAATGGATTTTGAAGGCCTGGCCGGCCTGCTCGATGGCGGCGGTGATGCCTTGGGTATATTGGCCGGCCTGGAAGTGGCGGGTGAGGAGGGCGATGAGGTCGTCCCACCAGGTTTGCCCGACTTTTTCGTGGAGTGCGGTGCCGCCGACGACGGCAAATTTCTGGGTCCGGGGGGCGACGAAGATGAGAAGTCCGTTTTGCGCGGCGGCGGCGTCGAGGTGGAGTTTGCGGAATTCCTGGTGGGCGGCGGCGAGGGGATCGGTGACGCGTTTGTGGGTGATGTAGAGGACGATGTCGCCAGAGGTACCGTCTTCGGCGGTGCGGATGGCTTGATGGATGCGCTGATGTTCCAAGGCGCTGAGGAAGTGTTTGATTTTCATGGGATGATGGATGGTTTACCAGCTACCTCCGGCACCGCCGCCACCGAAGCTGCCGCCGCCGCCGCTGAAGCCGCCGCCTCCGCCAAATCCTCCGCCTCCCCCGCCACCACCGCCACCACCGCCACCACCACCACCGCCACCGCCCCAGCCGCCGCCGGTGTAGATCATGGGGCCGCCGGAGTTCATGCGGGGGAGGACGAAGACGAAGAGGAAGAGGATGACGAGGAAGATGGTGATGCCGAGCCAATCGGGGATTTGCTGTTTCTGGTCGTCGACGGTGGAGCCGGTGCCGGTGAATTCGTCACGGGTGGCGGCGAGCATGGAATTGACGCCGGCCTGGATGCCGCCGGAGTAGTCGCCCTGCTTGAAGCGGGGGGTGATGATCTGGGTGATAATGCGTTTGCAGATGGCGTCGGGGAGGCTGCCTTCGAGTCCGCGGCCGACGGCGATGTACATTTTGCGGCTGTTGACGAAGACGAAGAGGACGGCGCCGTTGTCCTTGCCTTTTTGGCCGGCGGCCCAGGACTCGGCGATCTGGGTGCCATATTGGGCGAGTTCCTGGTCGTCGGGCAATTGGGGGTAGACGGCGACGAGGATCTGGTTGGAGGTGTCGCGCTCGAATTGGTCGAGCTGGCGGTTGAGGTTGGCGCGGGTGGAGGGATCAAGGACGCCGGCCTCGTCGGTGACGTATTGGTCGGGCTTGGGCGGGAGGGGCTGGGTCTGGGCGAAGAGGCTGCCGGTGAGGAGGAGCGATAGGAGCAGGAGGACGGCGAGGGGACTTTTCCTCCCGCGGCGGGACTTGGTGACGGGTGCGATGGGCGCGGGTGCCGTGGGGGGGAATAGGCTTCGCATGGCGCGGGTGGGCTCTGGGAACTTGGTCGGTTGGAGCTTGGCGGATGGGGGGGCCTGCGATTCGGCGGTGGTCAGATCATTCTGGAAATCACGGGGAGCTGATCCTTCGACGGGCTCAGGATGACAACCGTTTTTTAGGCGAGGGTCGGTCGCGCACGCTTCTAGTGCGCGGGCGCGGTGTTGGAGGAGTTGTTGTTGAAATCGAAATGGACGGGAGGCGGAACGTCGCTGCCTTCCCGGGCTTGGAAGTAGGGGCGGACGGTAAAGCCGGAGAGGTTGGCGACGAAGTTGGTGGGGAAACTCTGGACGGTGATGTTGTAGGCCTGGGCGGCCTGGTTGAAGTGATTGCGGGCGGTGGTGATGCGGTTCTCGGTGCCTTCAAGCTGGGCCTGGAGGTCGAGGAAGCCCTGGTTGGCCTTGAGGTCGGGGTACCGTTCCGAGACGACGAGGAGGCGCGAGAGGGCGTTGCCGAGGGAGCTTTGGGCCTGTTCGAATTTCTGGAGCTGGGCGGGATCGGTGGGGGCCTGGTTGGGGTCGATCTTGACCTGGCCGACGCTGGCGCGGGCCTGGGTGATTTCGGTGAGGGTCGATTTCTCGAAGTTGGCGGCACCGGAGACGGTCTGGACGAGATTGGGGACGAGATCGGCGCGACGCTGGTATTGATTTTCCACTTCGGCCCAACCGGCATCGACGCCGGCCTTGCCGCTGACGAGCTTGTTGTAGCTGTCGGCCCAGAAGGCGCCGATGATGATCGCGAGAATGATGATACCGAGGACGGCAACGCCGAGACAGCCGAGGATGTATTTAGCCATAGGGGTAGGTGGTTGGGGAGATGGTAAAAGGCTTGGGGGCGTTTGGACAGGATTTAAGCTTGGATTTTGGTGGGGCTGCCTCGGAGGGAGGCAGCCGCCGCTACAGGGGGGAGAATGATTAGAGGTCCTTCAACTGCGCTTCGCTTCGTTCAGGATGACGGATTTTTGGGAGGCGCTTACGCGCCCCGTCGCACGGAGTGCGACGGCTACCACGGAGGGAGGCACGACGGTCATAGATTGGCCTCCCGGCCTCTTCAAATTTGTGGCCCCTGAAATTATTGCGCTTCGCGCAGGAATTGCTGCTACAGGGGGACTTTTCTATTCCGTGGTGGCGACGGAGAGCTTGGAGGGATCGGCTTCGAGGGGGCGACCGAAGGCGCAGAAGCGGCCTTTGTGGTGGACGAAGCCCAGCCAGGTGGTGTAGCCGCCGCAGGGCTGGGTCGGATCAAAGACGTAGATGTCGGGGCCGCCATGACGGCGGTTGTGTTCGCCGCCGCGGCTGGACTGGGAGCCGGCCATGATCCAGGAACCGCGGTCATTGGTGCCGAGGAAGACCATGACGTGGGTGATCGGGGGCTGGCGTTCCGGGCGGTAGGTGTTTTCCCAGAAGAGGAGATCGCCGACCTTGAGGTTGCGGCGGAGGAAATTGCAATCGGCGTAGCCGTTGGACGCCTGGGGGACGTCCCACGCCTTGCCCTGGAGGTGGAGATAGTAGTACTGGTCGGAAGCGGTGCGGGGCAGGTTGAGGCCGACGGTCGATTTGTAGAGATAGCGGGCGGTGTTGGAGCAATCCATGACCCAGGCATGGGACTCGCCGGGAGGACGCCAATCTTCATTGTAGCTGAGACCGCGATCGCCGAGCCAGCGGGCCTGTTCCAGGAAGCGGTTGCTTAAGTCGCTGGGTAGCGGGGCGGTCGCCGCCACGAGCGGGGCATACCCGCGGTTGCCCTGCTTGGACGACGAGGTGGGGTAGGTCATCGCGGCTGCCGAGGAGGCATCATCGGGCGCGGTATCGAGCAGAGTGAAGGCGTTGGAGGCGAGACCGGAAGGCGCGGGGGGAAGGGGAGTTGGGGTTTTCTTGACGGGAGCGGTTTTGGCCAGGGCGGGAGCGGGAGGAGTTGGGGATGGGGCGGTTTCCTGCGCGTATTCGCCGGGGGAGACGAGCTTGGCGACGGGGGCGGCGGTTTCCGGGGTGTCGGTTGTTGTGGAGGGCGCGGGGGCGTCGGTCTCGGGGCTGGCCACGGGAACGGGGCAGGAGGCAAAGGTCGAGGCGGGGACATCGAAGTCCTGCACGGGCTGGGCCTTGGCATAAACCTGAGTGGAGCTGGACTTCTTGGGCTTGGAATTGGTGGTGCTGGGCTTCGTGGTGGGGGAGGGCTTGGGTACCTTCACGGTCGCGGGGGGAAGCATGAGAAGCTCGCCGGTTTTGGGGCTCTTCCAGGTGACGTGATTGTACTTCTTGAGCGCGTTAACGGTGCAGCCGGCCCTGTGGGCGATGGACCACCAGGAATCGCCTTTTTTGACCGTGTAGGTGGACGGAGTGGCGGCGGCCATCTCCGGGATGCTGGAGCTGGAGGGAGGCAGTGCCGGGGGCGCGGGAGTGACGGTGGGGGCAGGGCTGGAGACGGGGGCGGAGAGGCTGGGCGGCGTCGAGGATTCGCTGGGGACACCAGGTTCCGCGAAAGAGAAGGAAGGGGAGAGAAGAGAGAGGGCTGCCGTGAGGAGAATCGGGGAGACGGCAGACCAATGATTCATGATCAATAAAGTAAAGGATTTTTTACGTTTTAAAAGTAAAAACTCGTTCCGTCCGCACTCATGGGACGAAGCCTGACGATAGCCCAAGCCCCTGACTCTTGGTCAAGTCTTCCCGTCATTTATTGTCACTGGGTTTGAGGTGATCAAGAGCCTTGAGCATGGGACCGCTGGAGACCTTGATGACGCCGTCCAGTGGGCTGGCCATTTCATCGAAGAGATAAATCGCCATGGAGAAAGAGAGCGAGCAAAGCAAGAGGCCGGTCAGGACGGTGAAGTTCCGGGGGGCGAAGAGGCCGATGCTGATGAAGAGCATGGTGAGCCAGGAGAGGAGAACGACGTAGAGGGCGGTGGGGACGCTGGTCTGCGCTCTCTCGATAAGATTCCAGCGCGACTGTTCCAGATCGGCGGCGAGCGCGCGCGCTTCCGGCAGAACGGTGCGTTCGTTCTCCGTGGTGGGATTGAGCTCATTGAGCTTTTCCTGGAGGGGCTCAAGGTCGCCGGACTTTTCCAACGCGGTTGAGGTGGGTTTACCGACATTGAGTTCGGGCCAGATGCGGGCGATCTCGCCATTGACGGCGTTGCGCAATTCATCGCGGGCGGCGGCGGAGTCGGGGCCGTATTGGGTGAGGAGTTGGTCGAGGACGATGACTTTGGCCCCGATCTCGGTGTACGCGCTGTCGAAGGTATCGAACGAGTTTTTGGCGGAGGCGACGAGGAGACCGAGGACGAGGGCGGAGAGGGTTGCGATCATGCCGGATGCCATCTTGATGGTGTCCTTGGAAGAATCGGTCAAGTGGCTGACGGGGAGGGTTTTCCCGAGGTAGAGACCGATGAGCAGACCTGTAATGACACAGCAGGCGCTGATGATGCCAATGGTGAGGGAATCCATCCATGTTGAGCGTAGAAGAGATTGAGGGTGAGGCCAGCTTTTTTGGGTATTGCTTGGTTAACAAGTTGTAATTGGCCTGAGGTGATTTGATGACCGCCGCGTCTCTTGGGTAGGCGTCGCACTTTTTCTGTAGCGGTGGTCTATGGCCGTTGTGCCTTCCCTCGATGGTAGCCGTTGCACTCCGTGCAACGGATTAGCGCGAAATGGAATTTCGCGGGGAACAGGAGGCGTTCCCAAGTGCAACTGGGGAACGAGGGGGGGGGCAGTGAGGCAGAATAGTTAGAGGTCCATCGACTCCGCTGCGCTCCGCTCAGGATGACGGATTTCATAGAGTCGCTTACGCGACCGGTCGCACTCCGTGCAACGGATTAGCGCGAAATGGAATTTTGCGGGAACAGGAGGGCGTTCCCAGATGGAATCTGGGAACGAGTGGGCACTGAGGCAGGGCGGAGGGAGGTGAGCCAATAATTTTACCGGTCATGAGTTGGCAGGGGAGAAAAGCGGGGTAGGGTTGAAGCATGAAGCGGCTCGCCGGTCTGGAAACCGAGTATGGCTGTATGGCACCCGAATCGTTCGGGCTTCCCGCCGTTCCCACGCGGGTCCGCGATTATATTTTCAAAAAGAAAAAGCTCGGCCTGATCGATCTGCACGACCGCGACTATGATGAACCGGCGGGTAACGGCGGGTTCCTCTTCAATGGCGGTCGGCTTTATCTCGACATGGGGCATGTCGAGTATTGCACGCCGGAGTGTCTCTCGCTGGCGGATGTCGTCGCGTACGATCAGGTGGGGGAAATCCTGCTCCACCAGACACTGCATGAGTTGCATCTCGATGGGGAGGTTTCGTTCATCAAGAACAACATCGACCATTACACGAGCGCGACGTTTGGCTGCCATGAGAATTATCTGCTCAGCCGCGAGGCTCCGCTGACCAAGCGCAACATCGATACATTGCTCACGTTTCTTTCCGTGCGGATTTTGCTGACCGGTGCGGGTCGCGTGGGGATGACGCAATCGCCGCGCCGTTACGGGAAGATGGAGAGTGGCGAATTTGTGCCCTACCAGATTTCCCAGCGGGCCGATTTTATTCAGACCGATATTTACGAATGGGTGCAGTTCAATCGCGCGTTGATCAATGCGCGCGATGAGCCGCTGGCTGACTATCGCCGGTTCCGGCGGCTGCATCTATTGCTGGGCGATTCGAATCTACTGCCTTTTGCCAATGCGCTGAAGGTGGGCTCGACCGCGCTGATGCTCGATTTGCTGGAGGCCGATGCGTTGCCGGACATCGCGCTTTACGATCCGGTCGGGGCGATGCGGAAGCTCTCGCATCATCCGAATGGCGCGTGGAACGTTGAGCTGGCGGATCGCACGCAGCGCTCGGCGTTGGAGGTGCTGGAAGAATTCCTGGCGGCGGCCACCTCCGGCAAGGTTGAGCTGGATGAGGATGGTCGCTGGACGGTGGAGGCGTGGCGGTTTGCGCTCGATAAACTGAGGCATGATCGCGCGGCGCTGGTGGGTAAGCTCGACTGGGTAACGAAGCAGTATCTGCTCGAGTCGTTTATCGAGGCGGAGAAGATCACCTGGCGCGACAACTGGCTGGAGAGCCTCGACTTGGAGTATCACTCGGTCGATCCGTCGAAGTCGCTGCTGGTGGGTTTGCCGGGAACGGCGCTGATTGAGCAGGGCTTGCCGGGGCTGGCGAAGCGGGATTTCTTTCTGCAGCCGCCGCCGAATACGCGGGCGAATTTACGCAGTGAGGCGATGCGGACGATCCTGCACAAGAAGCTCTCGTACGTGATCGACTGGGATTTGATTTACATCGGGGAGGGGAAGCAGATTCACCTCGATGATCCGTTTGTGCACGACTTGAAGACGCTGAGTAACTTCCGGGCACCGGAAGCGAAGTGATGCGGTGAGTGGTTTAGGGTGATGGATGAGGAGAATTTGTGAGGGGTGATTGAGTGCGTTTTTTTTGCGATGGGATCGGCCATGCAATGGCCTCAGCAAGCGCGTTCCCAAGTGCAACTTGGGAACGAGGCGGAAGGCATCCGCCGCTAGGGACAGCGGCGGCTACCATCGAGAGGCGGACTTTTAGCGCCGCGGATAACTGACACTCATCAGGGAGAGGCCGCAGGCGGGGGCGTTGGCGGGGGCCTCGGAGCGGGAACGGGCGTGGAGGATTCGTCCGTAGTCGTCCGGGGGCATTTTGCCGAGGCCGACCTTGACGAGTCCGCCAACTAAATTGCGCACCATGCGGTAGAGAAAACCATCGGCGCTGAAGTGGAAGACCAACTCGGCGCCCTGGCGGACAATGGAGGCGCGGCGCATGGTGCGGATGGTCGATTCCCGTTCGTAGCCGGGATTGCTGGTGAAGGAGGCGAAATCATTTTCGCCGAGGAGGAACCGCGCGGCGCGGCGCATGGCGGAGAGATCGAGCGGACGCGGGACGTGCCAGTGGGTATCGTGGGTGAAGGGATCCTGCACGAGCTGGTTCCAGATCAGGTAACGGTAGGTCTTGCCGATGGCGTCGAAGCGGGCATGGAACGCGGGCGAGACCAGGCGGCATTGCACGACGCGGACATCCCACGGCAGGTTGGCGTTGAGGGCGCGCTGGAGGACGGTGCCGTTATGGAGGCGCGGGGCGTTGAAGGAAGCAACCTGGCCGCGCGCATGGACGCCGGTATCGGTGCGGCCTGAACCTTGGAGACTGATCTTGGCACCCCAGATTTTGGCGAGCGCGACTTCGAGGCAATCCTGTACCGTCCGCTTGCCGGGTTGACACTGCCAGCCGGAAAATTCGGTACCGCGATAGGCGATGGTAAGCTTATGCCCCTGGAGCGAGGCATCGTAGCGATGAGGCCGGCTCTTGCGCACGGCAAGCGATTCGCGGCTCATTCGTCCGGAGGCAGGAGCGGGAAATTGGTCTGGGTATCGAGGTAACTTTGCAGGAGGACGGAGGCGGCTTCGCTATCGATATGAGTCCGCTGGTTACGTGCGTTTTTGCCGGCTTCCTGCAGCTGGCGGCTGGCCTGGACGGTGGAGAGGCGCTCGTCGATGAGCTTGATCTTCACCGGCGTGGCCTTCTCAAGAATCGCGGCGAAGGCCTGCACCTTGAGCGCGGCTTCCCCAAGTTCCCCGCTCATGTGCCGGGGGAGGCCGAGCAGGATGAGGGAGGCCTGTTCCTTCTCCGCGAGCTGCGCGATTTCCCGGGCGAGCTTGGCGTCGGCCTTCACGGGGAGGAACGGGAGCGGCCGCGCGAGGGTCCCGGTGGGGTCGCTGAGCGCGAGGCCGATCCGTTTGCTGCCGTAGTCGATGGCGAGGGTGCGCATGGTGTTCTCTTGTAGCGGCGGTCTATGACCGTCGGTCCCGGTTGTTTCGCTGATGCGCCTTCAGTGGAATGCCACGCGATGGGCCCATGCGGCGACGGTCATAGACCGCCGCTACAGGGGGGGAAGGATTAATCGACGATCTTGACAGAGGTGATCTTGTCGCCCTGCTTGATGGCGTTGACGACAGTCATGTCCGTGGTGCGGCCGAAGACGGTGTGGACGCCATCGAGGTGGGGCGTGGCGACGTGGGTGATGAAGAACTGGCTTCCGCCGGTGTCCTTGCCCGCGTGGGCCATGGAGAGGGTGCCGGGGGTGTGCTTCTGCTTGTTGATCTCGCACTTGATCTTGTAGCCGGGGCCGCCGGTGCCGGTACCGGTGGGACAGCCGCCCTGGATCATGAAATTGGAGATGACGCGGTGAAAATTGAGCCCGTCGTAAAAGCCTTTTTTGGCGAGGGTAACGAAATTTTTGACGGTTCCGGGGGCGTCCGCCTCGAAGAGGTCGAGGTTGATGGTGCCCTTGCTGGTTTCCATGATGGCTTTTGGCATGAGAGTAGTTTCTTTTTGGGGGTTGAAGTGAAAGGCGATTTTGCCCATTTCCCGGCCCGGAGCGAGAACTTTTCCGTTCCGGCGAAGGCATTTCATTGCAGTTAAAGGGAGGGAAGGCATATTGGGCGTTGTGGCGACCGTACCCTTACCGCAAAGCGATACCTTGAACATGGCGGCGCATGCCAACCGTTTCCTGGAGCGCTTCACGCCCCAGGGGCGAGAGCGGGTGGTCGATGAATTGCTCTACCACGATGTCACGGCGGGCGATTATCTTTTCCGCGAGGGTGACCCGGCGGAGGGCATTTGCCTGGTGTTGAAGGGCGAGGTGGAAATCGTGAAATCGGCGGCGCACCGGGAGGAAGTCCTCGGCGTTTTTCAGCCCGGCGATTACCTGGGGGAAGTGGCCGTGCTTGACGGCTACGGGCGTAGCACGGACGCGCGGGCGAAGGGGGACGTGACCATCGCACTCATCCCGAGCCAGGTGCTGCTCAGCGTCCTCGCGACGGAACCGGTCTCGCTCACCATTGGTCTTTTCCAGAATGTGCTGAGTCATCTCCGGCGCACAAATGAGCTTTATATCCAGGAAGTGGTCCGCAAGGAGAAGCTCTCGCTGGTGGGTGAAATGGCCAGTTCGCTGATGCACGACCTGCGCAATCCGATCTCCGGGATTCATCTGGCGGCTGACCTCGTGACCATGAATCACTCCGACCTGGAGACGGTCCACTGTTGCAACAACATCCGGCTCCAGTGCGACCGGGTGGTGGCCATGGCGGGTGAGTTGCTGGAGTTCTCGCGCGGGGAATCGAAGCTCGACCTGGGGCAGACAGATACCACGGCGTTCCTGAAACAGTTCACCGCGCTCAATGAGCAATATTTTCTCCGCACCGGGATCCGTTTCAGCTTCAAGGCGGAACCCGCGCCGATTGAGGTCGACTCGATGCGGATGCTGCGCCTGCTGCAGAACCTGGTGCAGAATGCGGTTGATGCCATCGGTTCCCAGCCGAACGGGCACATTGATATCTACATCGCGGTGGTGGAGGGGTTCTTCTTCCTCATTGTCACCGATAACGGCCCGGGCATCCCGGAGCCGATCCGGGACCGGATTTTCGAGGCGTTTGTCACCTATGGGAAAAAGGGCGGGACGGGACTCGGCATGGCCATCGCGCATAATGTGGTGGTGGCGCATGGGGGGACGATTACGTTTGAAACGGAGACGGGGCGCGGGACGAAGTTTATCGTCAAGCTGCCGCAGTTTGGCGCCGCGAGCGCGGGCGAGTAACTGGGTCTGCCGGGCACAAAAAAAGCCGGGAAAAGCGCTAGCGTAAAAGTCACGGGTGAGCTATTTTACACTTAAGCCGATAGCTTGATCATCGGCGTCTTCTTCTTTTTTATGAAACGATCCGTCTCCTTCTTCCGTTCCCGTCGATTCTCCAGTTTCACGCTGGTCGAATTACTGGTGGTGATAGCCATTATAGCGATCCTGGCCGGGGTGCTGTTTTCGGCGGGAAGTGCAGCCATTGCAGCGGCAAAACGGGCCAAAGCGGCCAATACAGCCACACAGATTCAGACCAGCGTTTTGAATTATTATACGGAATATAGCGTCTATCCGGTGCCCTCCACAACGACCACGGATTACAAATTGACGGATGCGTCCTCAGACGGGGCGAATTGGTCAGCTTTGATATATGCTTTGTCTGGTAATATCAACCCATACAACGGCTCGGCCACTCCAGCTCCTAGCGTCACTTCTTTCTCCAACACGCGCGCGATAGCATTTCTAAACCTCAAAAGCTCCGATGTGGATAAAGCCAACACGCTGAACGCGCCCTTAAATCCGGCTCAGCCTAATGGCGGAAATCCTTACTTCAATATAGCAATCGATAGTGACTACGATGGAGTTTTGGGAACAAGTCCAAGTGCAGTAACGACGATGCCCAATTTCGCCTCCCCCACGGGCACATGGCAAACCGGCGGTGGAACGACTACTTCTGGAGTAGCCGTCTGGGCCAATTGTAATGGCAACGTGACAACGCAGACGAATGCCAATTTCTGGGTGCACACTTACTAAAAACCGAGATGCAAAAAGTCGTTTCGTCGGTAGTGCGGAAGCCAAGGTTTTTGGCTTCGTTTACTTTGGTTGAATTGCTGACGGTGATAGCGATCATAGCTATCCTTGCTGCGCTTACATTGGGCGCTGCAAGTGGGGTCATGTCAAAGGCAGCTCGTAGTCGAGCCTCTGCAGAGGTTCAAGCGATATCAACGGCTTTGGAAAGTTATAAGACGGATAACGGGGCTTATCCTGCTTCTAGCGGTTTATTAACAAATAGCCCCTATTCGACGACGGACGGCAGCGTCTCGGGTGGTCTCTACCAAAAATCATCCCAATTACTTTATCAGTCTCTTTCTGGGCAAACCAATTTCCTTGATACGCCATTACCAGGAACGAAGTCATACATGGCTTTCAAGAAGAATCAGCTGGGCAATGCTTCGGCTGCGGCGGGAACAGCGTCAACTTCGGCTTCCGCAACCTACATTCAGGATCCTTGGGGTTACTCATATGGCTACTCAACCGGTACTGGCGGCGGCGGAGCTACGACTAATTATCCCTACAACGGTAATGGTTTTTTTGATCTGTGGTCGACTGGCGGCTTAACCACGACTTCTGCCAACAACGCTCTGACCAACACGGCGACCTGGATTTCCAACTGGCAGTAGCGTTCCACTGCCTCCCCTGCCTCCTCGTTCCCAAGTTGCACTTGGGAACGCGCGTGTCTGCGCAACTTCGTTGCCCCTCCCCTCCGGGAAGGCATCGCGGCAGGGATCGGCACGACTGCTCCAGAGGTACTGCTTCGGCGCGGGGCTCAGATGTGGAATAGGACTCCGTATAGGGAAGGGAAGCTGAGCTTCGGGGACAAGTGCGTTCCCAAGTGCAACTTGGGAACGAGGGGGGCGGGGAGCCTTTGTAACGGTCATCGACCGCGGCGGAGGGATGGCTTAGAATGGAGGGCCATCATGGTTCGTATTGCCCGCGTTGTTCCCGAAGTATCGCTGGATCGCGCCTTTGACTATGCGGTGCCGGCGGAGCTGGAGGAGAAGGTCTCGCTGGGGGCGAAGGTGCGGGTGCCGTTCAAGTCGCGCGAGCTGGTGGGGTACATTGTCGAGTTTCCCCGGGAGCCGTTCACCGGCAATCTCAAGCCGATCCTGGAGGTGCTGAGTACGCGGGCGTTTTTGCCGGCCATCCTGATCGAGCTGGCGCAGTGGATGGCGCAGTATTACTGTGCGCCGCTGACGGTCGCGCTCATGAGCGTGCTGCCCAAGGCGGTACGCCGCGCCGATGCCGCGTTCAAGCAACGCCTCTGGGTGGAGGCACTGACGACAACATTGCCGGACGAAACGGCGACGGCCCTGAAGAAGGCCCGCGCGCAACTGGCGGCGTGGGAACATCTCCAGCAGAACGGCCCCGGGTGGCTGGCCGACTTGAGCCAGGTTTGCAGCCCGGCCGCATGGCGAGGCTTGGCGGAGCGCAACCTGATTTCAATCGCTTCCCGCACGCAGGAGCGCGATCCTTTTCTCCATTCCCCGGTGGCCGAGTCGGCGCCGCATGAACTGAACGCGGAGCAGGTCGCGGCGTTGAAGGTGGTGGGGGAGGAGATGGTGGCGGAAAAGCCGCGCGTGGTGCTGCTGCACGGGGTGACCGGGAGCGGCAAGACGGAGGTCTATTTACAGGCGATCGCGAAGGTCCTGGCGCTGGGCAAAAGCGCGCTGGTGCTGGTGCCGGAAATCGCGCTGACGCCGCAGACGGTGGAACATTTCCGCGCGAGGTTCATCGGGCAGAAAGTGGGCGTGGCGGTGCTGCACAGTCATCTTTCCAGCGGCGAACGGCATGACCAGTGGCAGCAGATTCGCTCGGGTCATGCGCGGATCGTGATCGGCGCGCGCTCGGCGGTGTTCGCGCCGCTGGAGAACCTGGGGATCATCGTGGTCGATGAGGAGCATGAGCATTCCTATAAGCAGGAGGAATCGCCCCACTACCACGCGCGGGACGTGGCCGTGATGCGCGGCCACCTGGAGCGGGTGTGCGTCCTGCTGGGTTCGGCGACACCGTCGCTGGAATCGTACCATCACGCGAAGGAGGGGAAGTACCGGCTGGTGGAACTGCTCCAGCGGGTGGAGGAAGGGCAGATGCCGGTGACGCATGTGCTCGATATCCGCTCGGCCAAAAAGGGCGAGCCGCCGGTGCTGGTGGCGCCGCGCTTGATCGAGGCGATCCAGACGCGGATCGACCGGCAGGAGCAATCGATCATCTTTCTCAACCGGCGCGGCTACTCGTCCTCGCTGCAATGTCCGCAATGCGGGTATGTGGAGATGTGCCCGAATTGCAGCGTGACGTTGACCTATCACCGGCAGGCCTCGCGGTTGCGCTGTCATTTGTGTGAATTTGCGAGCAGCGTGCCGCATGCGTGTCCGCAGTGTGGCTTTGCGCCGTTCAAGTATGCGGGCAGCGGCACGGAAAAAGTCGAGCATGCGCTGATGGATGCCTTCCCCAAGGCGCGGATTGCGCGGATGGATTCCGACAACATGCGGGGGAAGGACGCTTACGCGAAGACGCTGGGGGAATTCGCGGAGGGGAAGATCGATTTGCTGGTGGGGACGCAGATGATCGCGAAGGGGCTTCATTTTCCGCGGGTGACCTGCGTGGGCGTGATCAACGCGGATCTGGCGCTGCAGATTCCCGATTTCCGCGCGAGCGAGCGGGTCTTTCAATTGCTGATGCAGGTCTCCGGTCGCAGCGGACGGGGGCAGGTGAGGGGCGAGGTCTTTGTGCAGACGCGCGCGCCGTTTCACCCGGCGATCCAGTTTGCGCGGCATCACGATTACGCCGGGTTCGTGGAGCAGGAACTGGCGTTTCGCGACAGTCTTCATTACCCGCCCTATGAGCGGTTTGTGCTGGTGACCGCGCGCGGTCGCAATGAGGAGAAGACGCTCTATGTCCTCGATCAACTGGCGAAGGAAATGGGGCGGCTTGATTTGCCGGAGACGGAGATCACGGGGCCTGCACCCGCGCCGATTGCGCGGATCGAGGAGCGGTACCGGTTCCAGGTTTTCCTGCGGACGCGACGGATCATGGCGGTGACGCCGCGCTTACGGCCGCTCTTCATGGACCGGGCGTGGCCTGATGACATCCGGATCACGATTGATGTGGATCCGGTGGACTTACTATAAAATTAGACATCCGTCATCCTGAGCTTGTCGAAGGATCAGCTTCCATTGATGTTCGGATATGGTCAGATAACTCCCACGTCACCGGGGGCTGATCCTTCGACAGGCTCAGGATGAGGGGCGGGTGAAGAGGGCTTCTCGACAACGAGGGGTGGACACGCTTTCCTAATGAAGGATGCTTGCGAAGTTCCTGAAATTCATCATCGCGCTGGCCTTGATGCCGCTGCTGGCGGCAGAGATTTGCACGTTGATTGACCTGGCGGAAGCGGTGCCGGCGGGACGCTGGCATGAGGCGTGGTCGATCAGCTTCGGGGTGGGTTTCGTCGTCTGGCTGCTCATCTTTTGCCTCCTGCCTCGGACGCTATGGCTTTACGTGTTGGGCCACGAATTCACCCACGCGCTGGCGGCGATGCTGGCGGGCGGGAAGGTCAGCGCGTTCAAGGTTTCCTCCGGCGGCGGGCATGTGATCACGGACCGGGTCAACTGGTGGATCGCACTTTCGCCCTATTTCGTGCCGATCTACGCGCTGATCTGGATAGGGCTGTGGCTGACCATTGATTTTTATTATCCGCTCAAGGCGTGGCAACCGGTGCTGTTTTTCGGCATCGGCTTTTTCTGGGCCTTTCACGTCACGTTCACGGTGAGCATGATTCATCCGCGCCAGACCGATCTCTCCCGCGAGGGCTATATTTTCTCCGGCGTGATTATCGCGTTGATCAATGTGGCGCTGATTCTCCTGCTGTTGAGTTTTCTCACCCACGACCTGAAGTGGTCCGGGGAGCGTTTCTGGATGCAGACGCAGCGGTGCTATGCATGGACGGGACGGGAGATCGGGCACGGTTTTGAGTGGGTGGAGAAGACGTGGCGGGAGAGGAACCGGTAACGAGCCTCTCGTCTTTATTTTTTTGCGGGACACGGTTAGGCTGATCTTTCGCCATGAATACACCCCGTCAGGAACTGGAAGCCCGCGTCGCACAGGCCGTGCAAAAACTTTTCTCGCCCGCGCCGCTTCCGCCCTTCGTGCGGCCTTGTCCCGATGCGCGTCACGGTGATTTTCAGACCAATGTCGCGCTCGTGCATGCGAAGGAGGCGAAAGCCAACCCGCGCGAGCTGGCGGTGAAGTTGTCGGAGACGGTCGAGCTGGAGGATATCGCGGAGAAGCCGGAGATCGCGGGTCCGGGGTTCCTTAATTTCCGGCTCAAGCCCGAGTACCTGGCGAAGCAGGTCGTTGCCCGGTGGGACGATGCCCGGCTGGGGGTGCCGCTGGTGGCGAATCCGGAGACGATCGTCATTGATTACAGCAGCCCGAATATCGCCAAGGAGATGCATGTGGGCCATCTGCGGAGCACGGTGCTGGGCGATGCCTTGGCGCGGCTCCATTTGTTCCTGGGTCATACGGTGATTGCGGACAATCACATCGGCGACTGGGGCACCGGATTTGGCATGATCCTTTTCGGTTACAAGCGTGATGGCGATCCGGAGAAGCTGCGGCTCGATCCGTTTGGGCATCTGGAGGGGATTTATCAGCGGGTGCGGGAAGAGGCGAAGAACGATCCCGCCGTGAACGACGCGGCCAAGCGCGAGTTGGTCTTGCTGCAACAGGGCGATGCCGAGAACCGGAAACTGTGGGAACAATTCCTGAAATATTCGCTGGAGGCGCTGGAAGTGATCTATCAGCGACTGGGCGTGCAATTCGATTACACGCTGGGCGAGAGTTTTTACAACGACGCGCTGCCTGGCGTCGTGGCCAACCTGCTGGAACGGTTCATCGCGCGGGAAAGCGAAGGCGCCGTGGCGATCTTTTCCGATGGTCAACTTGCACCCAAGGACGATCCCTTTCTCGTCTCCGAGAAGGAAGGCTTCCGGGATAATCCGCTGCTAATCCGCAAGTCGGACGGCGGTTACAATTACGCCACGACTGACCTGGCGACGATCCGTTACCGGCGCGAGCATTTTCATGCGAAGCGAGTGGTCTATGTGGTGGACGGTCGGCAGCAGATGCACTTCAAGCAGTTGTTTGAAGCGGCGAAGCGGTGGGGCTATGGCGACATGGAATTGGAGCATGTCTGGTTCGGGACGATTCTCGGCGCGGACAAAAAGCCGATCAAGACCCGGGAGGGCGGCGACGTCAAACTCAAGGCATTGATTGCCGAGGCGGAGGAACGGGCAGGCAAGATCATCGCGGAAAAGCGGCCAGAAATGTCCGAGCATGATCGCGCCGTTCTCGGGCGCGTCATCGGCCTGGGGGCGTTGAAATACGCGGACCTGGCGCAGAACCGGAATCTCGATTACGTCTTTAGCTGGGAAAAGTTGCTCGCCTTTGATGGCAACACCGCGCCCTATCTGCAGAACGCCTACGTGCGGACGCGCTCGATTTTCCGCAAAGCGGGCACGGAAACGGTGGAGGGTATCTTTGCGAAAGTGCGGGCGATCCAGAAACTCGATCCGGCTGGCGCGGCGATTTTTCTCTCGGAACCGGCGGAGCTGGCGTTGAGCAAAAAGTTGCTCGATTTTGCCGATTCACTCCATATGGCGGCGCAGGAATACCGGCCCCATTACCTCTGTCTCTACCTGTTTGAACTGGCGACTCTCTTCCATAAATTCTGGGAATCGTGTCCGGTCCTGACGGCGGAAGAGGCGGTTCGTAATTCGCGTCTCGTTCTTTGTGACCTGACGGGCCGCACCCTGGCGCAGGGGTTGAAGCTGCTTGGGATTGATGTGATCGAACAGATGTAGGGGGCTTAAAACGGCTTGTAGAGGCCGAGATAAGCCGCACCGGCACCGAGAACGATCCACGCGGCGAGAAGGATCCAGATGCCTTTGCTCCAGCGGGCCGCGAGCGAGATGGAGCCGCCGAGCAGAAGCCAGATGCCCAGCTTGACCTTGACCCAGTTTGGCGGGTCGCCATGGAGCATGCCGAGGCGCGAGAGCATCGCGAATCCAGTGACGATCAAGAGGAGCAAGCCGATGCCGTGGATGATGGCGGCACCGCGGCGGAGCCTCGTCCGATGTTCCCCGAAGCCCGCATGGGAGGCGAAGACCATGCCGCTTAATCCCGAGAACACGAGCATGAGCCCGACAAGATGGAAGAGTTTGATCGCGAGGTAATCCACGGGGGTGAGGCGGGGGCTACTTTTTCAAGGCGGCGTTGATGGCATCGGTGAGCTGCTTGTCATCGGGCTTCACCCGGCTGGGGAATTCTTGCAGGACTTTGCCGTTGGTATCGACGAGGTACTTGCAGAAATTCCAGGTGGGCGCGGGAAAGCCCGTGGTGAGAAATTGATAAACGGGCGACTGACCATCGCCCTTGGTGACGACTTTCTCGAACATGGGAAAGGTGACGTTGTACGTGCTCGTACAGAACGTCGCGATTTCCTCAGGTGTGCCCGGTTCCTGACCGCCAAAGTCATTGGAGGGAAAGCCGAGAATGACGAAGCCCTTGTCCTTGTAATCGGTGTAGAGTTTTTCCAATCCGGCATATTGCGGGGTGAAGCCGCAGTGCGACGCCGTGTTAACGACGAGGACGACATGGCCCTTGTACTTGGAGAGATCGACGGGCTTGCCGTCGAGGGAATGAACCGTCAGATCATAGAGTGAGGTGACGGGAGCAGCAGAGAGATTCATGGTTGTGAGGGTGATCAAGACGGCAAATGCACGGAGCAGCGAGAACATGGCATTAGGATAGTTCGTTTTGGAAACGTGACAAGGAACGGGCGGAAGAATTCAAAATTTCCCTCCTCCCTGAGGCGGGAGAAACCAGGCAAGCTAGAGCTTGTTGATCTGTTCCTTGGTCGAGTCAGAAAGATCCATGCCTTTGCCGATCTGGTTCAACGTGGCGACGTTCTTGGGGAGAATGGTCGGGGTTTCGAGACCAACGAAATAGACCTCAATGGAGGTCTTGGTCACGATGATACTGGCCACGTGGTCAAAGTTGATGCAGTTCGTTTTATCTTGCTCGGTAGGGAGGATGTAAAAGCGCATGGTGCCTTATCATGGCTGCTGCTCCACGGGAAGACAACAGTGATGAGGGGAAATCGGCGGGCTGACGGCGTGCTTCCGGGGGGATGACAGATTTTTTAATTCTAGGTAGAGTGCGAGCATGAAAATTGTCGATTTACGGCCGGGACTCCAGGTGTTGCATCCGCAATATGGCCTGGGTGATGTGAAGCTCTTGACGGAGAAAACGGCGGAAATCCTGTTCAATGAAGGGCGCAAGACTTTGACGGAGGATTTAGTGGCCGAACTGAAGCCGGCGGAGCCGCGTGCCCGGCTGGAAGGGCTGGAGAAACCGCTGCGCGATCTGATCGCGGAGGTGGTGGAGGCGACGACGGAAAAGCTGAATCTCGTGCTGGACAAGGACGAGTTCTCGCCCCAGCTGGCCCCGCGCTGGGTGGGCGGCAAGATCATCATTTATCCGAACGATCCGGCGCTGGTGAACAAGGAGGTGGAGTTGGAAGTCTTCTTTCGTAAGATCGTCCTGGTGCGGGATTATCTGCGGGTTTTGGAGCAGAAGATCAATTCCCACCCGAAGCTCAACGATGCCGAGCGCGTGGAATTGCAATATTACATCACCAAGTCGTACGGCTCCCTGACGACGTTCAACCTCTTGTTCAAGGAAAAGGAACAGACCTTTTGAGCAAAGCTTCCGCCATGGCTGCTTCTCCATGGTGGGAAGCGCTTGAGACAGCCGGTCGCTGGACCCGGCGGGAACTTCTTTCCCTTTGGCATCTCGAGTTTGTGCCGGAGGGCAAGCGCGAGGCGATGGGATTTGCGCTCCGGGGTTGGCTGGCCTGCATCCTGGCCACCTACGTGGCTTTCTATCTCCAGTTGGACGAGCCTTACTGGGCGACACTCACCGTCTGGATTGTCCTTCAGCCGACGCCGGGTATGTCGATCTCGAAGGCGTATTACCGGGTGATCGGCACATTGATCGGGTGTACGGCGGGGGTGACGATCTTCTGCATTTTTGTGCAGACGCCGGAATTGTTTGTGGCGGCGCTGGCGACCTGGATTGGCTGCTGTACATGCGCCTCGAATCTACTGAGAAATTATCGCGCTTACGCGGCCATCATGGCGGGCTTCACTGCGGTGATCATTGCCACGGGAGCAATTGCGCATCCTGAGAACATCCTCCAGATTGCGCTGTCGCGCTGTGCGGCGACGCTGACCGGCATCGGGTGTGCGGCGGCGGTGACCTCGCTGTTTGCCCCGCACAAGGCGCGGGAGAAAGTGCGGGGATTGTTACGCAAGGGCATGAGCGATGCCTTGCGGCGGGCGGCGATTCCGATCACGGCCACGATGGCGGATCGCCTGGCGCAGGGGAAACCTTTGATCGATGAACTCATCGCGTTGGATGCGGAGATCGATTACGCGGCGGCGGAATCGGCGGGATTCCGCATCCATCAAGACGGGGCGCGCAGTTTGGTGGCGCATCTTTTCGGGGCGATCTCCGCCAAGCGATCCCTGGAGGAAGAGCTGGAGCGCGCGGGGCCGGTGGTGTTTCCGGAGGCGGCACAAGCCCTCGCGAAGGCGATGATCTTGTTCGAAAAAGGACCGGAAAGGATTGAATCGGGAAATTGGATTGAGTTGGAAAAGGAGCTGGAAGATTTGCGGAAAGAGCTGGGGAAGATGGAGCCGGAAAAGGCGGCACTGGCCCTTCAGGATGGCGTCTCCGCGCGAACGGTGATTGATCGCCTGGACGATCTTTTGCGACATCTCTCCCGGGCGATTTATGACTGGCGACAGATGTTGGCGGGTTACAAGTGGCGACCGAGCCTGAGCCTCAATTTTCATAGTGACCGCCGCATGGCGGTGATCCACGGATTGCGCGCCTTTCTGGCCATGGGGCTGGCGGGGGCCTTTTGGATCGCGAGCGCCTGGCCGTCGGGGCCCGGGCTCTTGATTTGGGTCGGGTTGGGGGTCAGTTTCTTCACTTCAGCTCCGCGGCCGGATGTCCTGGCCACGTTATTTCTGAAACTGACCATCCTGGCCACGGTGGCGGCGGCCATTTGTAATTTTTGGATTTTGGAAAATGTGACCGGTTTTCCGCTTTTGGCCGCGACCTATGCTTTGTTTTTCATTCCGGCTGTTCTCTATTTTTACGATGCCAGAAATCCGATTCCCACGATGGCTTATTGCGCCAATTTAATCGCGGTATCGCAGCCGCTGAATGTCATGACCTATAACGTGGCGCTCTTTCTCAACAACACGATTGCGCTGATTGTGGGGATGGGAGCGAGTGTGATCGCCTATCGACTCTTCATGCCGCCGAATCCGCATGCGTCCCGGCGCTATGTGGTTTATCGCATCCGGCGCGGGTTGGAGATTATTTCCCAGCATAAGCCGATAGCCTCGTTCAGTGCCTGGCAAACGCGGATGTTTGACCGGATCAACCGGCTGCACGACCCGGAGAATCCGGCGGGCTGGCCCACGGACGAATGGTTTAACGGCGGGTTGGCCGCGCTGAACCTGGGGAATAATGTGCTGCGGCTCCGGTATTTGTTGGAGGAGCGGCAATTGCGCGGAGGGTTGGAAGAGCCGGTGCGATCCGTCCTGCAAACTTTTGGCGAGGTGACGAGGCACCCGGATTCGGCGAAACTGGCGGTGGAGAAGGCCTTGCAGGCCATTGAGCCGCAGGTGCCCGAAGCGCAGGGTGAGCGGGTGACCTGGTTCCGGGTGATGGGGGTCTTGGAAAAAATGGAGGCTTTTTTTGTGGAGCATCCTATGTTCCTCACGGGAAAGACAACGACGCTATGAAAGAAATCAACCTTTTCGGCATCTACTTTGCGCCTTTTGTCGGGTTCATTTTCTGGGCGATGGTGATTTACTTTCCGGTGCGGCTGGTGCTGGATCGCATCGAGATTCAAAAATGGGTCTGGCACCGCCCCCTTTTCGATACGGCGGTTTTTGTCATCATCATTTCGCTGATCGGATTATGGTTTTAGCTTTAAACGGGAATTTACATGACTATCGATAATACGAATCGGATTCAGGTCATCCGCACCACCGTTGTGGTGGCGGTGGCCTTGATCCTGGGCTGGCTGTTGTGGTGGCACTACATGCGGGCGCCGTGGACTCGAGATGGCCGGGTGCGCGTGGAGGTGGTCGATATCGCGGCGCAGATCGCCGGGCAGGTGGTCGATTTGAAAGTGATCGACAACCAGTTCATCCACAAGGGCGATCCGCTGTTCATTGTCGATCCGGATAACTACAGGCTGGCCCTGGCCGAGGCGGAGGCGACGGTGCAGAGTAAGCAGGCGGACATGGTTTTGCGCCAGGAGGAATTGAAGCGGCGCAAGGATCTGGGCCTGCAGGCGATTTCGATTGAGGACATCCAACTGGCGCAGAGTGCGGAGACGGTCGCGGTACAGGCCTACCAGCAAGCGCTGGCAGCGCGGGATGTGGCCAAGCTGAACATGGATCGCACGATCATTTACTCGCCGGTGAACGGTTACGTGACCAACCTGCGCCTGAGGGTCGGTGATTACGCGACGCCGGGGCAGACGAAGATGAGCTTGATCGACAGCGATTCATTTTGGATCGCCGGTTATTTTGAGGAGACGAAATTGCCCCGCATCCATGTCGGGGACTACGCGCATGTGATGCTGATGGGGGTCAGGCCGGAAATTGCGGGGCATGTGGAGAGCTTGAGCCGGGGTATCGCCGATTCCAACGGAGGGACGAATGCCCTGGGCCTGGCCAACGTGGATCCGATTTTCACCTGGGTGCGCCTGGCGCAACGGATTCCGATCCGGATTGCGATCGATCACGTGCCGCCGGGCGTGGTTATCGCGGCGGGGCAGACCTGCACCGTGGTGCTGGGGCCGCCGAGGAAGGACTGAGGTTGGACGGAATGACGGGAGGCAGACGGAATTAACGGAATGGGGCAGGGGGATTCTTTGGCCCGGACAACGAGTGGTCCGGGCCACTGGGGAATGGATCAGCGCGAAATGGAATTTCGCGGGGAGCAAGAGGGCGTTCCCAAGTGCAACTTGGGAACGAGGCGGCACCGTCGCACTCCGTGCGACGGCTACCAGCGGATGGTGATTAGAGCAGACTCTTGGCGGCTTCGAGGACGTGTTCGGTGGTGAGACCGTATTCCTTGAGGATGCGCTCGTAGGGGGCGGAGGCGCCGAACTTGTCGATGCCGATGAACTTGCCGGAGCTGGTGGTGTAGCGCTCCCAGCCGAGATGGATGCCGGCTTCGACGGCGACGCGCTTGGTCACCGCCTTGGGCAGGACGCTTTCCTTGTACTCGGCGGACTGCTTTTCGAAGAGCTCCCAGCTCGGCAGCGAGACGACGCGGGCGGCTTTGCCTTCTTCGCCGAGTTTCTGCCCGGCTTCAAAGGCGAGTTGCACTTCCGAGCCGGTGCCGATGAGGATGATCTCCGGCGTCGTTCCGGGCTTGGATTCCCAGAGCGTGTAGCCGCCCTTGAGTGCGCCGGAAGCCGGGGCGGTCTTGGTGCGATCAAACACGGGAATGTTCTGGCGGGTGAGCATGATCGTGCTGGTCTCATGCTTGTGCTGGAGCGCGGCAAGCCAGAGATAACCGGTTTCGTTGGCATCGCCGGGACGCAGGACAAGGACGCCGGGAATGGCGCGCAGGGTCGCGAGATGCTCGACCGGTTCGTGGGTCGGGCCATCCTCGCCGACGCAGACGGAATCGTGCGTGAAGACGTAGATCGTCTGGATGCCGCTCAACGCTGCCAGCCGGATCGGGGGGCGCATGTAATCGGTGAAGACAAAGAAGGTCGAGCCGAAGGGGATGAGGCCGCCGTAGTAGGCCATGCCCGCACAGATCGTTCCCATGCCGTGCTCGCGAATGCCGAAGTGGAGATTACGCCCACCGTAGTTGTCCTTCTCGAAGGAACCGTATTCCTTGATCCAGGTCTTGGTCGAGGGCGCTAGATCGGCGGAGCCGCCAATGAGATTGGGCACCGCGCCGAAGAGAACCTTGAGCACATCGCCGCCGGCGGTACGGGTCGCCACCGCTTTACCGGCGGGGAAGACGGGGAGGAGCGATTCGAGATTGGCGGGAAGCGTCTTGGCGAGGAAATCGTCCCAGAGCTGAGCTTTTTCAGGGTACTTGGCCTTGTACGAGGTGAAGAGCTTGTTCCAGTCGGCTTCCTGCTTGGCCCATTCCTTGCGCTTCTCGGCAAAGAATGATTTAACCCGTTCCGGGACGAGGAACTGGGCATCTTCCGGCCAGCCGATGTTCTTCTTGGTCGCGGCCACTTCCTCAACGCCGAAGGCATCGGAGTGGGCCTTGGGCTGACCCTGCAATTTGGGCGAGCCTTTGCCGATGACGGTCTTGCCGATGATGATGGTGGGCTTGCCCTTGGTGGCGGCGGCTTCCTTCAACGCGGCGTCGATCTGGGTCTGGTCGTTGCCGTTGATGGAGATGACGTGCCAGTGATAGCCCTTGAAGCGCGAGGCGACATCGTCGCTGTAGGAGAGGCTGGTGAAGCCTTCAATGGAGACGCTGTTGTCGTCATAGAACCAGACGAGGTTATCAAGGCCGAGGTGACCCGCGAGACCGGCGGCCTCGTGCGAGATGCCTTCCTGCAAGTCGCCGTCGGAGACGATGGCGTAGGTGCGGTTATCGGAGATGGTGAAATCGGGCGTATTGAACGTGGCGCCGTAAAACTTTTCTGCCATGGCGATACCGACGGAATTGCCGGTGCCCTGGCCGAGCGGGCCGGTGGTGACTTCCACGCCCTCGGTTTCGTGGCTCTCGGGATGGCCCGGAGTGAGGCTGCCCCACTGGCGGAAATTCTTGAGCTGGTCGAGCGTCATCTTCTCGAAACCAGTCAGATGCAGGAGCGAGTAGATGAGCATGGAGCCGTGACCCGCCGAGAGAACGAAGCGGTCGCGATTGGCCCACTTGGGATTGGCTGGATTAAACTTGAGATATTTGGTCCAGAGAACGGTGGCGAAATCGGCACAGCCCATGGGGAGGCCGCAATGGCCGCTCTGGGCTTTCTGGACGGCATCGATGGTCAGCGTCTGGATGGTCTTGGGGATGAGGGATTCAATCGGTTCAGTGGCGAAGTGGGCAGGTTCCTGGCTCATAGTAGGTTGAGCCTAACGGTCGGTGGCGTTCGTGTCGAGGCTCTCTCGCGTGACAGTCAAGTCACGGAGAGAGGTCGTTTTTTTGGGAGGAGAAGCGATTCATCCCATGGAGGTGCCGGCTTCCGCCGGACCGCCGCAGCTTTGTTAATCACCGAACGGCCCGGCGGGAGCCGGGCCCTCCAGAAAACGAAAGATTAAAAAAACGAAATAAAATGCTTATCTGTCCGAAAAACGGGACGACACCTTGAATATGGCATCATCCACCACCACTCCGTCGGGCAGTTCATCGTCGCGTCCTGGTTTCATCCAAATGGGACGAATCATCCTCATCCCGCTTTTGCTGGGGGTGTTGAGCTGCATCTTGTCCAGTTGCGCCACCAATACGGTTGGGCCAGCCTTGACCAATCAGGAATTTACTTCTGGCGGGTTGGGAGGGCCTACCGCACCGACCTTCTGGAATTCACCGATTGCACCGGAAGTCGGCCAGATTTTCAAACGGGAGCAGGGACAGGATGGTAGTGTCTGGTTTTCTCCGTTCTATGATGGAATGGCAACGGAGGTCAAAGCACGTGCTTATACGGGCTGGAATGCCAGCGGAAACTATTCTCATACCACGGAAAAAGGACCTAATCTCGACGTGACCTTGGCGTATATGGGGGCGTCCGCCTCAGTGAAGGGTGAGTACATCAAAGCCATTACCGTTAGCGCGAAGGATACGTCGATTCAATACGTGAACAGTCCCTTGGGGCTCCAATATAACATCCTGAATGATAAGAGCGTCTACCCGACTTACGTTAACCTTATTGTTAAGGATAGTGAGAACCTGCGAAATAGTCGTCTACCCCCGTCGGCGGCAACGTACTGGATGGTCACGACCATCCTTTATTCGAAGGACTTCGACTTCGAAATCAAGCGGACGGTTGACGGCACGGGAACGATTGGTACGGGAACGTCTGGCAAGCTGGCTCAATTGATCACGGCGGGAGCTATCCCCAGTGGCAACGTCACTGTAGGTGGCAAGGACAATTCAGATAGCAGCCTCAGCGGAAAACTCGACAAACCGTTCCCGATCTTCGTGAGGATTGTCCCGATCGTGGCTGATTCCTCCGGCGATCTCAGCTTGGCCAACAGCAGCCTGGTGCCGCCTTTTGAAGAGTCATTAAGGTAATCCCAAAACTCACCACGGAATCTCGCCTTTTTCTTCCAGATAACGGTTGGTCAGGGAGTGCGGAACATCGGTTACGAGTCGGACGATGTTCTGCGCGCCTTTCTCGACGGGGAGCGGCGCGCTTTCGCCGCCCATGTCGGTGCGGACCCAACCGGGCGAGGCGACATTCACGCTGATGCCGTGGGGCTGGAGGGCATCGGCGAGCTTCCGGGTGGCGGCGTTGAGGGCTGCTTTTGAGATGCCGTAACCGGCCCAGCCATCAGTCATCTCGTGGAGCGAACCGAGCCGGCTGCTGACATTAATGACGCGGGAGGGCTTCCCCGCCTTGAGCAGGGGCAGCAAGGCCTGGGTGAGCAGGACCGGGCCGATGGTATTGGTGACAAAGGTATCGTGAAGTTCCGCAGCGGTGGCTTCGAGGATGCTTCCGCCCCAAGTGGGCAAGATGGCGGCGTTGTTGATCAGCACATGGAGAGCCTGAATCCGCTGTCCGAGCTCCTTCGCAGCGAGCCGGATACTGGCTTCATCGGCGGTATCGAGAAGGAGAAAATCGACCTTCAGCTTCTCCCGGGCGAGGATGGCCACGGCGGCGCGTCCCCGCTCTTCCGACCGGGCACTGAGGATGACATGATGGCCGAGGCGGGCAAGCTGGCGGCAGATTTCGAGGCCGATGCCTTTGTTGCCCCCGGTGACGAGAATGTTACTCATGATAACTCAGAACTTAGAACGCAGAACGGCGAAGTAAAGTAGCCCACTTTCAGACTTCTAACTTCTCCGTTCTGGGTTCATAGTTCCCACGATGAGCGATGAATCGGCAGCCACGGTCGAGCAGGTCATTGCGCCGCCGTCGGCACCGGAAGTGATCGTGGAGGAGGCCGGTAAATCGGCGCAAAATCTCTGGTGGGATGACCGCGATGAATCGCTCTGGTGGACCGATGTGGAGGGCGGTCGGCTTTACCGCCTGAATTTTGAGACGCGGATCCAGAGCGCGATTTATGAGGGGCCCGCCGTCGGCGCGTTTCTGCC
>CAIPBM010000081.1 GCA_903863295.1 uncultured Verrucomicrobiota bacterium
GGGCGCATACGGGGTCTTTGCACCACGCCGGGCCACCTCTAGATAGGCATTGATCGCCTCGTCCAGTTTGCCGTCCGACTCCAGTGCCGAAGCCAATCCAACCTGGGCCGAGTCATTGAGCTGAGGAGCCGTCCCCGCTGTATTGAGAATCCGCTGATAATCCTTCGCCGCTGAGGCATAATCCCGCTTGTCGAAGGACTTGTCCGCCGCGCTCAGCAGGGCGAGAGTCGCCGTGTCGGTACCGGGAAAATCGTCCGCCACCTTGATCAGTTGCTCAGGGGTCGTGGCATTGAGCATCGCAGCGCGGGCATGTGCCTCGGCCAGGTCACGCTGGTTCTGCTGATAGTAATAAAAACTGAATCCTCCCACGACAAGGAGAAGAATGAGGAGAATGGGATAAACGATCGCCCGCCAGTTAATCGTCTCCGCATCGAGAATGTTTGCTTCGCTGGAATCCAAAGTTGCCATCGCAAGAGAATAAAAATCCCGGCTCCCCGGTCAATGGTTAAAAAAAATCATTTCAAGCCTGCCTCTGAACGAAATCTTACTCGTCGTCCTGATGCCCTTCCATGAGCTCCAGAATATTCCCTTCCGGATCGCGGAAGAAGACAATGCGAAAGCCCGGCGCCAGATGGGGAAGCTCGATGATCGGATCGGGCTCAATGCCATCCGCGCGCAGCGCTTCCAGCGCCGGTTCCAGCTTGGGCACATCGAAAGCCAGGTGTTTGAATCCAATCGGCTGCTCCCCTCCCTGCATCGCCGCGGTCTTGGATCGATCCGTCGGGAATAGCTCCAGGCGCGTCGATCCCAGCTTCAACATAAAAAACTCGCCCGGCTCCCCGCGCTGGAAGGTCCGGCATCGCTTGAAGCCAAAATGCTTCGTGTAAAAGGCTTCCTGCTCGGCAAGATTGGAACAGTTGAGGGCGATATGATTAAGGGCAATGGCGGTGCTCATGGCGTTGAAAAGTGAGATTAAGGGTGCCTGAAAAATCGGAAAGCAAAAGCTACATCACGGTTCCTTCAACCTTCCCAAAAAGGATCCTCAACTCCGGCACCAGTGAGACCGAGCGCCCGGAGGGAACCTCCACGGAAGCCCCCGTCGGCGGAAAGCTCGTCCAGGTCTGGGTGGACACATTTCTCAATCCCCAGATATCGGGACGAGTCGGATGAGGGACAATCTCCGCCAGGATTTCCGAATAATCATTGCGACGGTTCACATCCAGGTGATGCGGATAGAGCAAGGTATCCTGATTCAGCACGATTGAATGATCCCCCAATTTCAAGCGCAAGGGCGGAATCGTGACTTCGCCACAACACCAACACGGCTGGTCGACCAACGACGGAGCCAAATCCCCTTCATTGGTGAGGAAATTCTCCGACTCGCATTTGTGGCAATAGAAAATCTGGTCCCGCATGCGGGTGAAAACGGTGCGCCATTCGCTTTCCCGCACCCGAGCATTCGGATCACGCAAGCCCTCCGTGAAGGCCCGCGTAAAGATATCCCGCACATAGCCGGGGTAGAAATTCCAGAATAGCGTCGCGTTATTATGCAACCCGGCGACCGGTCGGTTCGCCCCATGCTTGGGGTCGAAGATGAAGAGCGCATCGGTGCCGTAGAGTTTCTGCATCGCGGCCAGGTCGAGGCAGTTGATTTCCCTCTCCCGCCGGCCTTCCAGCGGATGGTTCATCATGAAAATGTAAAAAAGAATAACGGAAAGCGAATAGAGGTCGGTACTGGCCGTGGGACGGGCTGCGCCGACGACAATCTCCGGCGCCATGAATCGTGGCGTCCCCAGAACCCCACTTCTCCCCTCCCCGTCGACCGCCACGTTGTCGTTGTCGGAAATGACAAGTTCACCCGTCACCGGGTCGAAGAAGATATTGCCGAAATGAATGTCGCTGTAGCAAAGGCCCAGCGAATGGAGCCTTAAAAAACTATCCGCCAATTCAAGGGCCACGCTGGTCAGGGTGCGAAACGTCGGGTCAACCTCCCGGTTCATCAGCTCGGCAAGCCCGTGATACCGTGGTTCACGCAAAGGCATGATGTAGCCAAAGCTCGGAACGCCCTGGCACAGGGCGATGTCCAATGGCCAGAGAAACCGGTCATTGGGGGCACCCTTATGGACGAGTCGTTCAACCGCTTCCCGCTGCTCCGCCATGGCGCTGCCCGGGTAATACCACTTCAGGGCATAGTCCTGTCCCTGCAATGATACGCGGTAAACCTGTCCCTGTCCGCCAGAGCCGAGCAACTCGATGATCTCGCAACGTTCCCCTGCGATATCCAGCCAGACAGTTTGTCCCGATCGAAACGTATTCATGAAAAAAGAACCATCCCTCTAATTCTGACCGGAACGCACGGCCAGCCCCACCGTAATATCATCCCCGCTCCCGTCCTGCGAGGATTCCCTCAACCAATGCTCCAGGCTTTCACCTACAAACGCGATCCCCTCCGTACGGAGATAGGTCAGCAAATCGGCCCCGACCTTAAAGAAACCCTCATCGCTGCCAAAGCAATTCGCATAGCCATCGCTGGAAGCGGTGATGAGCGCCGGATTGCTGGTGCGCCTCGACTCGACCCGCACCTGGAAGAAATGATGCGCGCCATTGGTGCATAGTGAAACGGTCTGGTTCGCCATGAACTCATGGCGACGTGGCAGGGGCCGGGAGACCTGGCCGTTCCCCTGCACGGTCAGAATATCGCCATCTCCCAACTGAGAGTAGATGATATAGCGCGGGGTAATCGCCACGGCGACCAGCGTCGCCCCGTAGGCAAGATAGGCACTACCCGGAAGCTCCTCTCCCGGCTTGATCACCGGTGCCGGTTCAGGAAAAGCCGCAAAATCGAGTGGTGAAAAGGGGTTCGCCTTTAGATCAGCGCGCACCCCGCTCCTCCAAGCTTCAACAAGAGAGCGCGGCCAACGGTTTTTTGCCTGACGCCTGACCGTGCTTAGAGGCACCTCCGGACCGAGCCATCGGATAAACCCTCCCAGCACCTTCAGCGTGCATTCCGCCGCCAGGGCGGACCCCCGTTCACTTCGAAAACTCCGGGTGCTGCCATGCCCATCCGAGACCGCCAGGAGCACGTATGGCTCTCCTACCGAGGGATTTTTGAGGCGCACCGAGTCCTGATTTTTTTGACCACTGGTCTCGTGAGAAGCCCCCCGCACACTGGCCCCCAGCGTGGACCAGTTTAACGCCCTCACCATACGTGGGCCTCTTCCGGAGGCTGGGCTTCTGCCTCCCCCGTTTGGGTAGCCGGAGATTCAAGGTCAGGTTCCATCGCGCTGATCGATTCAGCCGTCTGCCCAACGGGAGAAGAAACCGACTTGAGCACGGCCGTGGAGACCCACCGAATCGCCTCCAGCAAAATCTCCGGGTTATTCGCCTGAAAGGGGCTCAAGGCATCATTGCCGATAAAAGTCCGGAAAAGATCCTGGGCCTCAGGGGAGATCGCATCTTCGCCAATACTCACCACGATCCGCACTGCCTGTCGTCCCCACGGCTTCGACATCAAATGATCCAGCCCGGCCTGAAAATCGTCTGTAGGCAGGCCATCCGTGACCAGTGCAATCACCGGTGGTAATGCGCGATCGGTCATCAAAGGAGGTTGCAGGACATCACCCACCATGGTCAGCGCCTCACCCAGGGCGGTCACGCCTCCCGCCTCAATATCCTCCCAGCGAAATTCCGAGACCGGGGTCAGCTTTTCCCCCAGCCACTGGGCATCATCCGCAAACCGGATCGCATTGACAAAAACCGTGGCATGCGGGTTCTCCCGGGACGCCGTGCGCATGTAGGGGATGGCCTCGCGGATCGCCTGGTTCAGGGCTTGAATCTTGCCGTCCACGCGCATGGATCCGGAGCCGTCCACCAGCCAGATAAAGTGCAACGGACGTGAAGCCAGGCGTCCTCCGGGACGCCGCGCTTGGATCGCCGTCTCGCTCATTTTTCTCCTCCCCAGACAAAATCAGGCATGTTGATCGAAAACGTACCCCAATGCCCTCGCCGCGCCAATCTTTAGCCACGTCCTTTTTTTTGTTTCAATGCCATTTGCCAATATCAGCCACCTGTGTATAGTTTCGGCGCATGACCGCAACCGAAGCCGCCTCACCTGCCGAAACCGCCTCGGCCACACCGATCAACAAGACTAATCCGCACATCGTTATCCTCGGCGGCGGATTTGGTGGATTGAACCTGGCTAAATCTCTTCGCCACGTGAAGGGGCGCATCACCTTGATTGACCGCCAGAACCACCATCTGTTCCAGCCTCTCCTTTATCAAGTGGCCACCGCCACCCTCTCCTCGGTTGAAATTGCCAAGCCCCTGCGCTCCATCCTGAGCGACCAGGAAAATGTCAACGTCGAGATGGCGGAGGTTCAGACCGTTGACCTCAAGTCCCGCACCGTTGTCCTCGCTGATCGCACGATCAAGTATGATTACCTGATCGTCGCCCTCGGTGGCGTCACCAGCTACTTCGGCCATCCGGAATGGGCGGAGCACGCTCCCGGCCTCAAGTCGATCAACGATGCGTTGCGCATCCGTCGCGAGATTCTTTTCGCCTTTGAAAAGGCCGAGATGACGGACGATCCCGCCGAGTTGAAGAAGCTGATGACCCTCGTCATCGTCGGCGGCGGACCCACGGGAGTCGAACTCGCCGGTGCCGCCAAGGAACTGGGCCGTTTCGTCATGCGCCACGACTTCCGCCGGATTGATCCCACGAAGGTTCGCGTCATCCTGATCGAGGCCGCGGATCGCATTCTCATGCACTTGCCTCGAGATCTCTCCGCCAGTGCCCAGAAGCAACTCGAAGACATCGGCGTCGAAGTCCGGCTCAACACCATGGTCAAGGACATCAAGCCCCAGACCGTCGTCGTCTCCGCCAAGGAAACGCCGGACGTTTTGGAAAGCATCGGCGCCGCCTCCATCGTCTGGTCGGCTGGCGTTGGTGCCAATCCTGTTACCCGCACCCTCGGCGTCGATATCGACCGCGCTGGCCGCATCAAGGTCAACCCCGACCTCAGCATCCCTGGCCATCCGGAAGCCTTCGCCATCGGGGACATCGCGTTCCTGCTCAAGGAAGACGGTACGCCAGTTCCGGGTGTCTCTCCCTCCGCCATCCAGATGGGCCAATATGTGGCCAAGGTCATTTTGACCGAGCAGGAAGACACGCAATTGCGCCCGGATCAGCGCGATCCCTACTCCTACTGGGACAAGGGAACGATGGCCACGATCGGTCATTCCCGCGCGGTCGCGATGCTCCCCATTCCGGGCATCGGTGCGATCAAGTTCAGCGGATTCCTCGCGTGGGTCGCATGGCTGGGCGTTCACCTCCTCTTCCTCGTCGGCTTCACCAACAAGGTAACCGTGGTGATCCGCTGGGTCTGGGCCTTCTTCACCCGCCGTCAGGGTGCCCGTGTCATCACGGCCAACGATGGCCGCGGTGTTACTCCCACGACGACCACGCCATCAACCACGATGGCGACGCCTCCGACCGCGAGCTAGGCCGCTTTAAATTCGCATGATCTCCCGGACAAGTCGTTGTCCGGGTGGCCGCTCATGAAGGGAATCACCTCAGCCTGTAGCGGCGGTCTATGACCGTCTCCGAACAGCGATGGGGCGTTGAGGAAAGGCGACGGTCATAGACCGCCGCTACAGACTAACCGCCGCAAGCGATGGAAAAATGATGCTTACTTTCTTTCGAGTAAGCAATAGGCAGTTTGCATCTGCCGAGCTCTAATAGAATCACACCCAAAGGCACCGTCGCACGGAGTGCGACGGCTACCACGGAGGATGCCCGCGATTGTTTACTGCCGACCGCAGGTCCTATTTCTTGGCGGCGGCTTCTTTATCGGCCTTGGCCTGGCGGGCTGCCGTGGCTTTGGCTTTCTTCGCGACGGTCGCCTTGACGCGTTCCTTCACGAAGAGGGCTTCCTTGCCCTTGCGACCGCGCAGGTAGAACAACTTGGCGCGGCGAACCTGGCCCTCGCGTTCCACTTCGATCTTTTCGATGCGGGGAGAGTTAACCGGGAACACGCGCTCGACGCCCTCGCCGTAGCTGATGCGGCGGACGGTGAAGCTTTCGTTCAAACCGCGCCCCTTGTGGCCAATGACGATGCCGCCAAAAACCTGTACGCGCTCCTTGTCGCCTTCTTTAACGCGCGTATGCACTTTCACGGAGTCGCCCACGCGGAACGGCACCTGTTTCTTGATTTGTTCGCCTTCGATTTTTTCGATCAGTTTCATAGGGGGTCTTGGGTTGAGTTAAAATTTTTGGAGAAGATCGGGACGCAATTCTTCCGTGCGGCGGAGGCCTTGTTCATGGCTCCATTCCTCGATCTTGCCGTGGTGACCGGAGAGCAAAATCTCCGGCACACGCCAGCCGCGGAATTCTTCGGGCCGCGTATATTGCGGGCCTTCGAGGCCGGGACGCTCGGCGCTAAAGGATTCCGAAACCGTGCTGGCTTCGTTCCCGACGACGTTCGGTATGAGCCGCACGATCGCATCAATGACAACCAGGGCGGGTAAGGCACCGTTGGTCAGAATGAAATCGCCGAGACTGAGTTCCTCATCGACGAGGTGCTCGCGCACCCGTTCATCGACACCTTCATAGTGGCCGCAGATAAACACAATGCGATCAAGCTGGGCCAGTTCGCGCGCCTTGGCTTGGTCGAACTTCGGGCCACTGGGCGTCAAAAGAATCACGCGACCGGGCTTCGCCGCCTTGGACTGCACATCCTCGACCGCGGAGAAAATCGGCTCACACTTCAGGAGCATGCCGGGCCCACCACCATAGGGCTTCTCATCCACGGTGCGATGCTTGTCCGTGGCATAATCCCGCAGCTGATGCAACTGGATGTCCACCTGTCCCGCACGCTGCGCCCGCCCCATGATGGAGGCATCCAGCGGTCCACGGAGAATTTCCGGGAAAAGGGTGATAACGTCGAGGCGCATGGGGATACGGAAGAGTTTGGACAGGATTAACAAGATTTACAGGATTGGGGGAAACGGGAAAGTGGTCGGAGAGAGTTTTGCTGCAAAAATCAGTCTGCCTTTAAAATCATGTTAATCGTGTTAATCCTGTCAAAATCAGTCGAAAAATCAACTTAGGCATTCTCCACAATCTCAACGGCGAGATGATCGCCCGTCTTGTTCGCGGTATTGATCAGGGAGCGGATCGCGCTGATCGTGCGTCCACCTTTGCCAATAACCAAGCCCACATCCTCAGGATGCAGGCTGACACGATAGACCGTTTCGCCGTCCTTGGCGGTCTCGGAAATATCGACGTCGTCCGGGTTATCGACAAGACTGCGCACCACATAATCCAGGAAGTGTTTCATGGGCGCGCACGTGTCCTCAAATTAAGCCGTTACGGGAACTTCCGCCTCAACCTTGGCGGCCTTGATCTTGGCCTTCTTCAGGATGCTTTTGACGGTATCGGAAGGCAACGCACCATTCTTCATCCAGTGCGCGGCGCGCTCCAGCTTGATGGTCGAGTTGTCGCCCTTTTTCTTCGGGTCGTAGGTGCCGATGAGTTCAAGGAATTTGCCATCGCGAGGAGAATGCTTGTCCGCCACCACAATGCGGTAGTAAGGACTGTTCTTGGTGCCGTCGCGACGGAGTCGGATTGTCACTGCCATAATATATTTCTTTCGAGGTTTCTAACGCTTGCCCATTAAGTTGCGCAGCATCTTGTCCGGGCTTCCGCCGCGAGTGAGCCGCTGCATCATCTTTTTCATCTCTTCGAACCGATGCAAAAGTTCGTTGAGTTCTGAAACGCTGGTGCCGCTGCCGCGTGCAATACGCTGGCGCCGACGGGCGTTCAAAACGGCCGGGCGAGAACGTTCTCCGGGCGTCATGGAGCGAATCATCGCTTCAACCCGGCGAAGCGATTTCTCACTATCGACCGAATCTGGCATCTTAGGCATTCCGGGGATCATGCCAAGCACATTTTGCAAAGGCCCCAGTTTCTTCACCATTTTGATCTGATCCAGGAAGTCCTGCAGGTCGAAGGAATTCTTCGCTAGCTTCTCGGTCATCCGCTCCGTGGAGACGGCATCAAACTCGATTTGCGCTTTCTCGACCAAGCCGACAATGTCGCCCATGCCGAGGAGCCGGCCCACGAGCCGCTCCGGCTGAAAGAGCTCCAAGGCATCGCTCCCCTCGCCGGTACCGAGAAAGCGGATGGGAACCTTGGTCACGCGCTGGAAGGAAAGGGCCGCACCACCCCGTGTATCGGCATCGAATTTCGAGAGGATCAGGCCGGTCAGCGGCACGCGGCTGTGGAAAGCCTGGGCAACCTTCACGGCGGTCTGACCGGTCGCGGCATCGGCGACGAGCAGGCTTTCCTGCGGTTCCCAGGCTTTGCCCACCTCTTCCAGTTCCGCCAGAAGAGAATCATCGACATCAAGTCGACCGGCGGCATCAAAAATGGCGACTTCCGCGCGGAGGCGGGTGATCTCTTCGCGGGCCAGCTTGGCGACGTTGGCCGGGCTTTTCTCGCCGGGGAAAGTGAGGACGGTGACGCCGATCTGCTTGCCCAGGATTTGCAATTGCTCGATCGCCGCCGGGCGCGCCAAGTCACCTGCCACCAGCACGACATGCTGCTTCTGCTTCCGAAACCAGGCCGCGAGCTTGCCGGCGGAGGTCGTCTTGCCCGCGCCGTTCAGGCCGCAAAGCAGGATGCGGAGGGGGCGATTGGGAGTCAGTTCCTGGGTCTCGCTGCCGAAGATGGCGAGGAGTTCATCGTGAACGATCTTCACGAATTGTTCGCCAGGGCGGATGCTGGCCAGCACCTCCGCGCCGAGTGATTTCTTCTTCACTTCCTCGCAGAAATCCTTCGCGACCTGATAATTCACATCGGCCGCCAGCAGTGCCAGGCGCACCTCGCGGACGGCATCGGCGACATTGCTTTCGCTCAGCTTGCCATACCCGCGCAGCGTCTTAAAGACGCCTTGGAGTTTTTCCTTCAGAAGATCGAGACTCATGGAATGGATACTTTACCGACAATTTCTCATTCTGTCATCCTGAGCTTGTCGAAGGATCAGCTTCCAGTACGCTCATGCATTCATCAGACGACCATCTCTCGGAGGTTGATCCTTCGACAGGCCCAGGATGACCGATTTTTTTAAGCTCTATGTTCAATTTTTTCCTCCCCAGCAAAACGAAGCAGATTCTGGCCGAGTCCGAGCAGATTTTCGAGAGCCTGAAGCGTAACCGCGTCTACACGCAGGACACCCTCTCCGAGAAAAACCTTGAGACCATCCTTGCCTTGGAGGCCCGTTATCCGGCCCTGCTCAAGGCCCGGGACGTCGAGGGCCTGCAGCAGCTCAACAAGGAGTCGATGAAGTTTGGCAACAAGCTTTTCCCTCCCTCTCCATGGGACGGCTGGCGCGAGAACGTGGAGGTCTTTGTCGTGGCCGCCATCATGGCCCTCTCCATCCGTACTTATTTCCTCCAGCCGTTCAAAATTCCGACCGGTTCCATGGAACCGACCCTGTTCGGTATCGAACCCAAACCGACGGCGGAAGCGCCGCCGAACGTGCTCGTTCAGGCATACGATTTCCTCATCAAGGGTCGCACTTACAGCCGCGTGATCACCGATCACGGCGGAAAGATCCTGGGACTCAAGCCGGGCTCCTTCACCATCTGGTTTGAGTACACCGATGTCTACCTGGAAGACGACCAAGGCAACCGTGAAATCAAGCGCATCTGGATTCGTCCCTCCGATGTCGAACAAAAGCTGGGTATTTACCCCTATGGCGCGCTCGACCTGAAGGACAGCCATGAACATGCCGAGGTGTATAAACCCGGCGACGTCCTGGCCAATTATGTCACGCAGACCGGCGACCAGGTTCTCGTCGACAAGGTGACCTACAATTTCCGCCCCCCTCGTCGCGGCGAAGTCTTCATCTTCAAGACCGCGAACATTGCCGGGCTTGACCACGAGCGCGGCCCGGATCAGGAAGGTAGCGAGGACTTCATCAAGCGTTGCGTCGGTCTGGCTGGGGATATCGTTCAGGTCAAGCCCCCCTACCTCTATATCTGCCCGGCAGGCGATTCGACCAGCGCGCTGGCCAGCGGCGCCCCCTCGTTTGCCAAGGAGTTCGCCCGCACTGATCATTATCCCGGATACACCCTCGTCGATCCCTCCAACCCCGACTTCCCAGGTACCACCCAGGGCCAGCTCAGCATGCCGTTCAATCCCTACGACCCGAACGTTTCCCAGACTTATTACGTGCCGGTCGATTGCTACTGGGCCATGGGCGACAACAGCCCGAACAGCAAGGATAGCCGTTACTGGGGCGGTGTGCCCCGCCAGAATCTGGTGGGACGCGGCTGCTTCGTCTTCTGGCCATTTACCGAACGCTGGGGATTGATGCGCTAGAGGCAACCATGCACGAGATCCTAAGCCATCCCCTTTTCGCCATCGGCCTGCCTCATGGGACCGACTGGCTCTATATTTTTATTTACTGCGTTCTTAGTCCGGCCATCTGGCTCTGGGCCTTGATCAGTTGCATCAAGTACGAAGCCGACACCGGGAATACCAAAATCGTCTGGGTTCTAGTCATCGCCATTGTGCCCTGCATGGGAGCGCTGCTCTACCTGATCATTCGTCGCCCCCAGCGGATTAAGGAGTTGGGTAGATAAGGACCAACTAAATTTCCAAATTTTTAAGGAGAAGTTTTCCTGTCATTGGGAAATTGGACTGGAGAGATTTTAGTCTTTCCTGAAACCATCGTTTTTTAACAGGAAAACATGAAATCATGAAGACATGAAACTGAAAGGGAAAATACTTCAATGTTTTCTCACCTTCCTCTGCCTTCTTCATGTATTTCATGATTTCATGTCTTCATGTTAAAAAACTGTCAACCGAGCACCCCATCTCCAAAATTAAAGCGGCCGTAGTTCAGATATTTGGTCATTTGGTAAATTTAGTAATCTGGTCCTTCAGCCTCCGTAAACCCGCAGGACAGCGCGAAGAGATTTCCCTTGCGCCTTGCAGGGCTTTGCCGGGATGATTTCCGACCTTATGGCAGATCCCGTTGCAGTAGCGAAAATGGACAAGATCGTGGCCCTGTGCAAACGCCGGGGCTTCATTTTTCAATCGTCGGAAATCTATGGCGGCCTTAACGGCGCGTGGGACTACGGTCCGCTCGGCGTCGAGCTGAAGCGCAATCTCAAGGATTACTGGTGGCGTTCGATGACGCAGGTGCGTGACGATATCGTCGGATTCGACGGCTCCATCCTGATGAATCGCGCCGTCTGGCAGGCCAGCGGCCATGAAGCGACCTTTTCTGATCCGATGGTGGAGTGCCTACTCACCAAGAAGCGGTACCGGGCGGACCAGATCGAGCCGCAGAGTGGCACGGCTTATTATTATAAAGGCTTTAAAGCCAATTCTTCTGTTCCACAGGATAAATCAAATCCCTTAGATGATGGCCAATCGATATTAAGTACAGAGACAGCTTTACCCTTCGCCGTTTTAGTACCTAAAGGTAAACCTGAAGCATCAGCGCAAAAAACAGCCCGTCAATATTATGAAGGACGTGTCCAAGCTACTATTACCGACTTGATTCTGGATAGAAGCGAAGTGGTTGAAAAGTCGACCAGTTTCAACCCCGAGAACGGCTCGCTTTTAAGCGAACCCCGCACCTTCAACCTGATGTTCAAGACCTACGTCGGTCCGGTGCAGGACGAGTCAGCCATCACTTACCTGCGGCCTGAAACCGCCCAAGCCATGTTCGTCCAGTTCAAGAACGTACTCGAAGTCTCGCGCAAGAAACTGCCCTTCGGCATCGCGCAGATCGGCAAGGCGTTCCGCAACGAAATCAACCCGCGCAACTTCACCTTCCGCTCCCGCGAATTCGAACAGATGGAAGTGGAGTTCTTCGTCAAGCCGGGCACCGGTCCCGAATGGCTTGAGAAGTGGAAAGAGGAACGGCTCGCCTGGTACGAGGCCATCGGCATTCCCCGCGCGAAAATCCACGTCCTCACCGTGCCCGATGCCGACCGCGCCTTTTACTCCCAAGGCACCTACGATCTCGAATACGAATTCCCCTTCGGCGTGCAGGAACTCGAAGGCATCGCCCATCGCGGGAACTACGATCTCAAGCAGCACCAGGATCACAGCAAAAAGCCTCTCGAATACTTCGACGAGGAACTCAAGCAGAAGTACCTGCCTGAAGTGGTCGAGCCGAGCGCGGGGGTTGATCGCACCGTGCTCGCCGTGCTTTGCGAGGCCTATGCCGAGGAAACCGTGAAGGACGAGGAGAGCGGAAAGGAAGAGACGCGTGTCGTGCTTCGCTTCGTGCCCCGTCTTGCCCCCATCAAGGCCGGTATTTTCCCACTGCTCAAGAACAAGCCGGAGTTGGTGGAAAAAGCACGCGGCATCCAGAAGGCGCTGCAACCGCTGATGAAAGTCGCCTACGACGAAGCCGGTTCCATCGGCAAGCGTTACCGCCGCATCGACGAAGAAGGCACGCCCTTCGGCATCACGGTCGATTTCGAGACGCTGGAAGGCGCCAAGGAGGCTTCCGTTTCCGCCACGGGCGCGCCCATCGCCGCCGGTGAAAAGGAGACCGTCACGTTGCGTCATCGCGATAGCATGAAGCAGGAGCGCATCGCCATCGCCGATATCCCCGCCTACCTGCTCGCCCGGATCGCCTGACGCCAGCCTCCATGTCGAAGCGACTGAAGATTCTGGCGTTCTGGCCTTACGGCGATTTCGTCGAGTTTTTTACGCCTGCGTTTCTGGGTCGCGACGACCTTGACGTGGAGGTCGTCTCAGGCCACGGCTCTCACGTTCAGTCGAAGCACCCGGCGGGTTTTGCCCGCACGCGCCAATTGAGAAAACGGCTCGAAGCGGGTGAGTTCGATCTCGTCGTCACCGGAAACGTCTATGCCGTCCGCTGGCCGGAGCACAAGGGCTTCTTCACCAAGCTCTCGGTTGCGGCGCGCTTCTCCACGATCAAACGCGAGCACCTCGACGTCATCCTCGTCCCGAGCCTGTTGCGCGGTCTCCCGAGGCCCGTTCCCCTCGCCGCGCTCGATATCCGCGACGCCCATTTCGTCCGTCCGTGGGACTGGCCGCTGCTCAAAGCCAGCACCCTCTACTTCAAGCGGGAGATGTTCGCCTGGAAGGTCCGCTCGCTCGAACCGCTCATGACCTGGCGGCGGGCCAAGGAAATCGCCCCGTATGAAAAGAAGCTGCGCCCCCTCAGTTACGGACTCGACCCGGCGCGCATTCCCGCGTCCGTCCGTCCGATGGCGGAGCGGGACATCGATCTTTTCATCAGCGGTGCCGGGAATCCGGTGCGCGATTCGATCAAGGAGCGGTGTCGTGCGCTCACCGGGAAATATCGCGTCGTGGTCTCGTCCGATAAAGTGAGCGAGGCCGAGTATTTCGATTTGCTCCAGCGATCCAAGCTGGTGGTCTGCACGGAGAGCGCCGGTTGCGAAACGTGGCGGCAATACGAAGTCGCCGCCTCCGGTGCTGTGCCCCTCATCAATTATCCCTACGTGCTGCATCACCAACCGATGGAGTCCGATGAGCATGCGATTTTCTTCTCCCTGGCAGGGCAGGATTTTGAAAAGCAGTTGGCGCGAGCGTTGGGCCATCCCAGTCTGCTACAAGACATTGCCACCCGCGCGCGTCCCTGGACCATCGCCCATAAGGCCCGGCCCCGCATCGCCGATTATGTGATCGAGGAGACGTTGAAAGAACATCAGCAGCAATATCCAAATTAATGGAGAACCGTCGAATCATCGGAGGCTGTCCTTCTACAAGCTCAGGATGACAGCGTTAAGAAGTTGGCTCCCCTGTAGCGGCGGTCTATGACCGTCGCCTTTTCCCCACGCCGCTTTTCTCATCGGCGCCGGTCGTAGACCGCCGCTACAGACTGCACGCCTGATTCCGCCGATGGGACATCGGCGGCTACCTAAATAGCCTTACTTTGAAGGCGCGGTCTGAACCAA
>CAIPBM010000082.1 GCA_903863295.1 uncultured Verrucomicrobiota bacterium
CGGCCAGGGTCATGAGCGTGTAGCCGTAATCGTGCTTGGGATTCGCCGCACAGACGCCTTCGAGCAAGGGCAAAGCCTCCTGATATTTTTCCCGCCGGGCCAGGCAGTTGCCCAGATGGGCGCGAATGTCCTCGTCCTGGGCATCACGCTCATAGGCCGCGCGGTAGCTCGACTCCGCCTTGTCGAGCTTGCCCTGGCTCAAATAGATATCGGCGAGTTGCAGATGATGATTCGCGCGGTCCAAATAATGGATTTCTGCCTGGAGTTCCTTGATCCGCTTCCGATCCGCCGCGCCCGGCAACTCAAAGCCGGCCAGCGGATTTCCGCCGCCGGAGGGACGATAGACGAAGAAGTAATAGAGAAGTGCACTGAGAATCGAAAAGAAGAAGATAAAAACGGCCCAGATATATTCCTCGCGCCGAATGGCATCAACAAACATCCAAACCTGAAAAGCAAAGAGGAGCAGGAAGAAGCCCGTTTCGATAATCCCGCCACCTGCTGCCGCATTAAAAAAGTCCCGCAACATAAAGTAGCATCAAGTCCTCCCAGAGTCCGTGCCCCACGTCAACCTTCATCGTGCGGGTTCGGTTTACCGGGTTTTCAGCATTCTATCGTACTCAGCATGTTTTCCGATCCAGAACCAGTAATGGATGCCATCCTTCATATAACAAAGCGCCCGAAAATCCTCACTAATGCGGACGGACCAGAATAGTCCCACTTTCTTGAATTGAAGCGAAGGGTGCGACGGATTATCGATCCAAAGATGAAATTGCTTGCGCGCCAAAACCTTTATTGGGGGCGGTAACTCCGCGTAACTCGCCCAGAATTTAGGAACCGTTGAGGACTTCATTCAGCGGTTTCACCTTGCCGCCGGTTATGTCGGCTTCGATTTCGTGAACAAGATGATCCAGTTTGCCGGAAGCAGAATCTTCTTCAATTTGCTTGTCCCAAAGCTCATGGTCGCGTTGCCAAAACCAATCGCGCAGGCGGGCAAAGTCTTGCGGCGGCAGGCTGCTGATGGCGGCTTCGAGTTCGGTGACGCTCATGGCTTAAGACTAGTCTTCTCCGGCATGGCGCTCAAGCCCGTCTTTCGTGTCGCCTTCTCATGGAGTCTGTCGACGAGAATGCCGCCCGTGGAATACTGAGCCTACTTCTTCACACTGAGGCCCATGAGGAACTCAATGTTGTTCTCGGTCTTCTTGATCTTTTCGAGAAGCAAGCCCATGGCCTCGACGGGGGATTCCTCGGAGAGGACGCGGCGCAGGGCGTGGATGCGGGGCATCTCATCAGCGTGATAGAGCAGCTCTTCCTTGCGGGTGCCGGAGCGTGCGATGTTGAAGGCGGGAAAAATACGCTGGTCGGACAGGTTGCGGTCGAGGTTGACCTCCATGTTGCCGGTGCCCTTGAATTCCTCGAAAATCACGTCGTCCATCCGGCTGCCGGTCTCGATCAACGCCGTGGCGATGATGGTCAGGCTGCCGCCTTCCTGGATGTTGCGGGCCGCACCGAAGAAACGTTTTGGCTTTTGCAACGCGTTCGATTCGACACCGCCGCTCATGATCTTGCCGCTGCTGGGCTGCATCGTGTTGTAGGCGCGGGCGAGGCGGGTGATCGAGTCGAGCAGGATGACGACATCGACCTTGTTTTCCACCAGCCGCTTGGCGCGCTCAGTGACCATCTCAGCCACGGCGACATGACGCTCGCAGGTCTCGTCGAAAGTCGAGGCGATGACCTCGCCCTTCACGGTGCGGAGCATGTCGGTTACTTCTTCAGGCCGCTCGTCGATGAGCAGCATGATGAGATGCGCGTTGGGATTATTCTCCATGATCGCGTTGGCGACCTTCTGCAGCAAAATGGTTTTACCCGTGCGGGGCGGCGCGACGATCAGACCGCGCTGGCCAAAGCCGAGCGGACAAATCAGATCCATGGCGCGCATGGATACGTCGCCCTTCTTGCCTTCCAGGAAAATGCGGCGGTTGGGGAACGTCGGCGTCAGCAGGTCAAAGGCGGGACGAACCACACCCTCGACGGCATCCTTGCCTTCGATCTTGTCGACGCGGCCCAACGCGAAGAAGCGCTCCTTTTCCTTCGGCGCGCGGATTGGCCCGTAAATCGAATCGCCTTTGCGGAGATTGAACCGGCGGATTTGCGAGGGCGAAACGTAGATGTCTTCCGGGCAGGTCAAATAATTGAAACGGGGTGAACGAAGGAACCCGTGGCCATCCTGGGTAAGATCGAGAACCCCGCCGCCATTGGCCGTGCCGTTTTTGGCGGCGTTGCGCTTGATGATCTCACAGATGATCTCGTGCTTCTTCAGCGTGGCGGCGTGATCAATCGCATACTCTTCCTTGGCAAAAATCTTGAGGGCCTTGGTCGGCTTGGCCTGGAGGGCTTCAACTTCAAGGTGTGGCCCGGGGGGTAACGGCGGGGGAGCAGGCGGAAGCTGGATTGCGGGGGGCGCTTCGGCGGGAACCGGAGCGGGGGGCTCCGGCGTAAGCTTGAGTTCCGGTTCAGGCGCCTGTGCCGCGGCGGCAGCTGCGGCGGCGGCAGCGGCAGCTCGCTTGCCTGCGGCGGTCTTCGGTTCCTTGACTGGAGCGGCAGGGACTTCCGCCACCGGGACAACAGGAATGGGAGCGGCTACCACTGGGGCAGCCGATGCCACGGGAAGAGGCGGCGGCGTGATGGGCAAATCGGGTTCGTCCGCAGGCAGGCCTTCCAAGCGACGTGGCTTGTTATTGTTGTTATGCGGACCCCGGCGGAAAGGCCGGTTGTTCTGATTGCGGCGCATCCTCATGGGGCAAGAACCTGGTCAATTTGGCGGAGCAGCGCCGCCGGTGTCCCCTCGCCCCAGAAGGCAAGAGACGAGCGGGTCATTTTCTCCGCGATGGGCATCTGGCTGTCGATGCGTTGTACGGCTTCTTCGGGCGTCAAGCCGCGCGCCACCAGCCGGTTCACCTGAACAGGACGGGACGCACCTACGCACCAGACGTCGGAAAACATCGGTGCGAGATCGCACTCGAAGAGTAGCGGAATCATTACGGCCAAAAAATGTGTGGGATGGGTTCGAGCCTGCTCGTCGCGTTCACGTTGCCAGACGGATCGGATGGCGGGGTGGGTGATTTCGTTCAACTTGGCCCGCGCTGACGGGTCGGCAAAAACGAGTCTACCCAAGACCTTTCGGTCAATCGACTTGTCAGGTTGTAGAATGGAAGGGCCAAAAGCGTCAACCACATTTTTCCAGACCTCCTGCCCCGGTTCCATCAGGCGGTGCGCGATCTGGTCCGTATCAATGACGTGCCAGCCCCGAGTGCGCAGGCCTTCGGCCAGTGTTGACTTGCCGCAAGCGATGCCTCCCGTAAGGCCAATGGAGTACGGTACGGTCATTTGATTAATATAAGCTCACGAGTCATAAACGATCCCCTTAGGATCACATCAGCCTTCGGATATCATCTATCCAAAATAACGACAGCCAGGCTTTCATGCTTGAACGGCTGCGCTGATACTTCCACAAGCTTCGAGTCTGACAAACAAAAAGAACGAGGCTCCTTGGTCGCCGTAAATGCTAATTTGCTTTTCCGATAAGTTCGAGGCACGAGCTTTTTTTAAGGATGAGTTTCTTCCCGTTATGAAGTAGCTTCTCTTCGTGCCCAAAAAAGCCGTCGCCATTTACTTTATTGCCGCGTTCATCGGGGCGGTGCTGTTTGTCTTCTTCACCTTTCCTCGAACGAAGGATGAGATTCCCAAGAGCAACAACCAGCGCCCCTTCCCTTCCGCCCCTGCGCCGGGGCCGGATGGGGTGCCCGTGCCGGAGACGGTTCCCCGGCCGACGCCGCCCAAGGTTCCGCCCGGGCCGACGCTGCGCGTGATGGCCTGGGCCACGGGGGACGAGGCGAAGACCCTGGAGGCGGAGGCGGACGCGTTTCAGGCGGCCACGGGACGGAGCGCTTCGCTGACCATCGTCAATGACCAGGGCGTTTACCGTCATGATCTCCGGGCGGCCTTGAACTCCACGACGCCTCCTGACCTGTGCCTGATCTCCTCGCGCGATTTTTCCGGGCTTAATCCGGCGGTCGAGTTGGCCGATGCCACACCGCTCGCGGGGACTGCGCCACGGAGCATCGCCGCGTTCACCGTGGATGGCCAGATCAAGGCGGTGCCAGCCGAGTTTTCGGTCGAGGTTCTTTTCTATAATCCGTCGTTCTTTGACCAGGCCGCCATCGGCTATCCGGCGCGGCACTGGACGTGGGACATCCTGGAGGCCGACGCGCGTGCGTTGGCCTCGCTTAAATTGACCAATGACGCCAAGGAGTCAATCTACCCACTGGAACTGCCGGCCAACTTTGATCTCTGGAACATCCTCTGCACGGAGACAGGACATCCCGCACTTGACCTTGCGACGTGGCACATGACCGAACCGCTCAGCCAGGAATCCCAAATGCGCGCCTTCGATCTCATTCACGAATTATTCCAGCAAACCGAGGTGACCGCGCCCCTGCCGAAAGCGGGCCAGGCCCCGGGACAACTTTTCGCCCAGCAACGGGCCGCGCTGCTGATTGCGCCTTCGGAATTCGCGGCATCTCTGCCCAACTTTCACTATGGGATGACCTTCCTACCGAGCGATATTTCGAGGGCCAGCCTGGCCCGGGTCAACGGCTGGGGCGTGACGTCGCGATCCACCCAGCAAGAGGCGGCACACACGCTGGCCGCCTACCTGGCCTGGAAGCCGGTTCACACTGGCTGGAGTTCCGTGCAGAAACCGCCGGATGGCGATACTCCCGAGGCGGTCTGCTATGAGGCCTTGGGGCATGCGGTCATCCCTCGAATTGAACCGCGAGCCGAACCGCTCGCCCAGTTTCTTGATCACCAGATTGATCTCCTGGCGCGCGATCCGGGCCAGAAAACCGATGCGCTCTACTCGCAGGTTCAGAACGTCTACCGGAGCGGCATGGCGTCTCCTTCCAGTGATGATGCCCAGACCGAGGCTGCCGGTCTTAAGCCCGCGCTTCAGGTCCCGAACGGCGCCCAATTGCGTGGGTTTTAGGGGCGAGTTCTAATCCGCGTTCGGGGACGGTTGTTGGCTTCGGATGAGCGTCATCATTTCCCGCACGGCCTGGTGAAGACCCACGAAGACGGCGCGGGAAATAATCGAATGCCCGATATTAAGCGTATGGAGATGCGGCACATCCTCGATATATTCGCGGACGTTGCCGTAATGGAGACCGTGTCCGGCATTGACGCGCAGTCCCAGTTCATGGGCATGAGCGGCGGCGCGGCCATGGCGGGCCAGTTCCTTGTTCCGGGCTTTGATCGTGGTGGCGTTGGCGTAGACCCCGGTGTGGAGCTCGACGACCTGGGCACCGATGCGATGGGCGGCATCGACTTGTTTCAGGTCGGCATCGATAAAGGCGCTGACCTTGATCTTGGCCCGGGTCAACTTCTGGACAACCGTTTTGAGCCTGGCGATGTCTGAGGCGACCTCAAGCCCTCCCTCGGTCGTGACTTCCTGCCGGTTTTCCGGGACGAGGCAGACTTCCTCCGGCTTGAAGCGGAGCGCCTGCCTGGTCATCGCCGCAGTGGCAGCCATTTCGAGGTTGAGAGGAATGGAAATTTCGCGGGAGATGAGGCGCACGTCGGCCTCCTGGATATGTCTGCGATCTTCGCGCAGATGAACCGTGATGGAGGCGACACCCGCATGCTCAGCGACACGAGCCGCTTCAATCACGCTCGGTTCCGGAGCCAGGCCACTTTTCCAATCGCGATAGCGGGCCTCACGCAAGGTGGCCACGTGATCGATATTTAATCCAAGGATGGGCATTCCATCAGGCTACGGGTTAAATCCGATTTGAAAAGCACGGGTAACGGACACAATCGAATCCATGATGTGAGTTACCCATTGAATTGCCTCAAGCGCATGCTTAGTTTCAACGAATGCCGCCGGTTCATCTCGAAAAAGTCCTCCGCCATGCGGAGAGGGAATTGGGGCAGAAATCTCAGTTGCGGTCGCCCGACCTGCTCGCCACTTACCGACGCTTTCTCAAGCTGGAAGAACACCGGCTGAAGCTGGAACACCTCCACGGCGAAAGCGGTCGTGAGGTCTGCCAGAAGCGCGCGGATGTCATCACCGTGATGTTGCGTCACTTGTGGAGCGGGGCCTGGGAAAGTCACCGGCATCTCCATCCTCAACGTCCACCCCGGATCGTCCTGTTGGCGGTGGGAGGTTTCGGCCGCGGCGAGCTGAATCCTTATAGCGACATCGACATCCTGTTTCTCTACCCGGATGAGAATTCCACGAGCTCCGTGCAGGTGAATGAAATCGTCCAGCACATCCTCTACATGCTCTGGGACATCGGCTTTCAGGTGGGCCATGCGACGCGAACCATGGCCGATCTGGTGACGCAGGCAAACGGCGACCTGCGAACCAAGACTTCGCTGCTGGAGGCGAGATACCTTTGTGGCGATGAGATGCTCTTTGCGGATTTCGACAAGACCTTTAACCGGCGTTGCCTGCATGGTCACGAAAAGGAATATCTCGAGTGGCGCGTGGCGGATCAAAGCGACCGCCATGAAAAGGCCGGCAACACCGCATTTCTCCAGGAACCGAACGTCAAGAATGGCTGCGGCGGCCTGAGGGACTATCAAAATTTGCTCTGGGTCGGGAAGGTCAAGCGCGGGCTTTCCAGCCTGCAGGAATTTGTCGAGGCGCAACTCCTCACGGTAGCGGAGCGGAAGCAACTGGACCGGGCTTACGATTTCCTGCTGCGCGTTCGCACGGAATTGCACTACCAGCAAAAGCGTTCCGGCGATGTCCTGACGCTGCGCCTACAGGGGCAGATCGCCGGGAGTTTTGGCTACCAGCACCGGACGATTCTCCGACGCATGGAAGCCTTCATGCGGGATTACTACGAACACACGTCGTTGCTCTACAATCTGGGCAATACCCTGGCCAGCCGCCTTTGCGGCAGCCCGAAACATAACCGGGCGCGCTGGGCATTTCTTCCCTTCCAGGCCACGCATCGACAGGAGATTGATGGTTTCATCCTGGAAAACGGCGAGTTTGAAGCGCAATCGACCACGACTTTCGGCGACGAGCCGCTGCGGCTGGTTCGCATCTTTCTCCTGGCCCAGCAGCATAATGCGGAGATTGGGCCCGAGCTGAAACTGCGCCTGCGGAGGCGCCTCTACATGATTGATCGCCGCTTCATCTACCAGACCGCGGTGCGCGAGACGCTGCTGGCGATCCTCTCCCGCAAGGGCCAGGTCGGTCATGCGTTGCGGACCATGCATGAACTGGGGCTGCTGGGCCGATTCTTCCCGGAGTTTCGTCCCCTCACCTGTCTGGTCCAGCATGAGTTTTTTCACCGCTATACAGCGGATGAGCACACGCTGGTTTGCATCGAGATGCTCGATAAGATCATCGACGCAACGGAACCTCCCTTTTCCAAATACCGGCCCCTGATGCAGCAGTTGGCCCGTCCCCATATTCTTTACCTGGCCATGTTGTTGCACGACAGCGGCAAGAGCGCTAATGGCAAGCGTCATGCGGAGGCGAGTGCCGTCAATGCGGTGCGGGTGGCGCGACGCATGCGATTAAAGGGCACCGATCTCTCCACCTTGGTATTTCTCGTCGACCATCACCTCACGATGTCCGAGATCGCGCGACGCAAGAACCTGGAGAATGAGGAAACGATCATCGAGTTCGCCCGGATCGTGCAGACCCAGGAGCGGCTTGATCTGCTCATGCTCCTGACTTTCGCCGATACACAGGGCACCGGATCCGGCCGTACCTATTCCGACTGGAAAGACCTCCTGCTCTGGCAGCTTTACCGCAACACCTCGCGCGCATTGAGCGGTATCCAGGAATTCGTGGCCGTGGTTGAGCAGGCCCGCGAGGAGACGCAGCAACGGATTCTCAAGAACCTGGACCGTCAGTTTGACCCGGCTGAGATCGTCGCTCATTTCGAGAATCTGCCGTCGAGCTACTTTGCCGCGATGTCGGAAGACTTGATCCGCGAGCATATCAGCATCGTCCACGGCTTCCTGAAGTACCAGATCACTCATGACGATGCCTCGCTCAAACCGGTCATCCACTGGCGGCATTTCCCGGACCAGGGACATTCGGAGGTGACGATTGTGACTTGGGATCGCGATCATCTTTTTGCGCGCGTGACGGGCTCGTTTGCGGCCTGCAGCCTGACCATTCTCAAGGCCGATATTTTCACCCGGGCGGATGATATCGCCATCGAGACGTTCTACGTGGCGACTGACCGCCTGGAATCAGTCAACGATCCCCGGGATCGTCTCGCTTTCGAGAAAATTCTCAACCAGGCGATGAGCACGGAACAGTACGATTTCAACACTGCCTTCGCCAAGAAAACGGCCAAACCCCGCTCCACGGTTTACGATTCCTCTGAGATTCCCACCGTGGTCTCCGTGGACCAGCGCGCCTCCCGCACGCACACGTTGTTGGACGTGCAAACCGCCGATTATCCCGGGTTGCTTTACCGCATCGCCTACGCCATTGCGGACACCAAGCTCGACCTGGTCACGGCCCGGGTAACGACGGAAAAGGGGGCCGCGCTGGATACGTTTTACCTCTGTGATCGTGACGGAAAAAAGATTGAGTCCGAGGAAACGCTGACCAAACTCACCGAAGCGGTACGCAAAAGCATCACGCCATGAAACGGCCGTCCCTCTTCTCCCAATTGCGCCAGCGCGATCTGCGCACGTTGCTTCATCCCCAGAAAGCGCTTGATCGCATCCTGGCTGCGGCCGTGCGCTCCACCCGGGCTGACTCGGGATCGTTCATCCTCGTCAACCCGAACTCGGGATTGCTCGATATTGAAGCCAGCCACGGTCTGAGCGAACGGGCGAAAAAGGTGAAGCTCCGCCCCGGCGAAGGCATCACGGGCTGGGTCGCGACGACGGGCCTGCCGCTGCGGACCGGCGACGTCCGCAAGGAAAAGCGCTACGTCTCGATCAGCGCCAAAGTGCGGTCGGAAATGGCCGTTCCCGTGGAGATGCGCGGGCAAGTGGTCGGGTTGCTCAACGTCGATTCGACCAACGTCGACGCCTTTAGCGCGACGGACGAAGCGCGCCTGATTGACATGGCCTCCGAGGCCGCGCAATGGCTGGAGCTGGCCTGGGAAATCGATCAACTCCGGCTCAAGAGCCGTCAGCTGACCAGCCTGGTTGACACCGCCCAGCTGATCATTTCCGAGTCGAACCTGGGTGAAATCCTGGAGCAAATCACCCTGCAAACGTATCGCCTGATGAAGACGCGGCTTTGCTCCGTTTTTCTGTTGAACGAGGATGGCTCCGAATTGGTCCTGCGCGCCTGCCACGGCGGCACGGATCTCTATCGTCAGAAGCCCAACCTGAGCACGGAAGACTCCCTGCTCGGCAGCGTGATCAAGCGGGGAAAACCGGTCGCGGTCGTCGATGTGGTGAAGGAAAAGGGCTACATCCAGACGGACATTGCGCGCAAGGAGAAGCTCGTCTCCATGCTCGCCGTGCCGTTGATCTTCGCAGGAAAATCGCTCGGCGTGCTCGCCGTCTACACCCAGCAGCGGCACCGGTTTTCCAACGACGAGATCAAGATCCTGACCACGCTGGGAGATCTCTCCGCCGTGGCCATCGAGAAAGGACGGCTCCTGGCCCGCGTGGTCGACATGGAAGAGAAGCTCCGCGCTAGCGAACGGCTCTCCGCGCTCGGGTTGCTGGCGGCGGAGATCGCGCATGAAATCCGCAATCCCCTCACCGTGATGCAGATGCTTTTTCATGCGCTGGTGGAGACGTTGCAGATGGACGAAACTTCCAGAAAAGACGCGGAGCTGATCAGCGAAAAAATGAGGCAGATGAACCGCATTCTCGACCAGGTTCTCTCCTTTGCCCGCTCGTCGGAGCCGATCAAAGAACAGGTGCATGCCCAGCAACTCATTGACGATGTTTTCCTGCTCACGCGCCATAAATTACTCCAGCAGGGAATTGAAATCCGCAGTCAGGTGGCGGACGACCTGCCCCCCTTCCGCGCGGACCGTGCCCAGGTCGAGCAGGTGCTGCTCAACCTCATCCTCAATGCCGCCGACGCGATGCCGCAGGGCGGAACCTTGCGACTGAGCGCGGCGCTTGAGGACTACGACGGAAAATCCCATCTCGCCCTCGGCGTCCGTGATAACGGCCAGGGGATGTCACCCGATCAAATCGCCAATCTTTTCGCACCGTTCCTGACTTACAAGGAATCAGGCACCGGCATCGGATTGGCCATCGTGAAGAAAATTCTCGAGAATCATCAAAGTAAGATTCAGGTCGAATCGAAGGTTGGCCAAGGGACGAAGTTCAAGCTTCTCTTCCCGATCATCGATCCGCAGGAGACGGCGTTGGGGTAAAATTCAAGTCGTCTCGGCTTCGGCCTGAGGCGGAGGAACCAGAGAAATTTCACGCGGAACGTACTTCACAATGCGGCCTTGGAGTGAGCCCCCCGGCTTGACCTCAATGTGGGCGGCGTGAATCGTGGGAACGGCAAGGTTGCCGGTTCCTGAAACAAAGATTTTTTCCGCTGACAACGAATTCACGAGCTTAATCGTACCATCGACGGTGAGTTCGTTGCAGGTGATCGAATCAAATTGCGCGCCGACGCCGGTTTCAATTTTCAGGTTGGCGTCAGGGATGTGGAGTTTACCGACAAAAGTCGCTCCATCGCTCAGGACGATTTCCGCGGCGGAGAGTGTCCCGGCGATTTCAATTTCGCCGCTGACCAGGAGGCGCGCACATTCCAGGGTCTGGACTTTGACCTTCGCTCCGCGTTCGATTCGCACCACCAAGGCGTGCAACTCGCCGGAAATTTGTGCGCCCTCCACGGCGACGATTTCCTCCGTGGCCCGGAGCTTGCTGAAAACCTTGCCGCGCACCTCCAGCCGTCGCCCGGTCGCCTCCATGCCCTTGAAGAAACAGCCCTCGGCGAAGAGAACGTCATCGTAGGCATAGAGCTTCCCGGTCTGCACGCCGCGGACGACCTTGTCGCCGAGTTCGAGATAATGGAGGCACTTGATGCACTGGGTGGAGAGAGCCGCGCTGGCGACCAGGTTGGGAGCGCCGCACTTGATGCAGAAGACCTCGCGATTCGCTTTCGGGGCCCGGGTGGTTTTCTGGCCGCGGGCGTTGCCGAGCTTGAAATATTTTCCGCAGGCGCGGCAATTGGTGGAAATCCCGCCTTCGGGTTCGCTTTGGGTCGCGTCGCAGTGGGGACAGGTAACGTCGATCAGGTTCGACTTTTTCATGACGGTTATTTACGCCCGAGGGCCATCTCCTTGAGCTTCCGCAGGCGACCGTGCCATTTGCTGTCGCCCGCCTTCCTGGTCTCGTTAGGCTGGGCCGACTTGGGCGGTGGGCCGACTTTGATTTTGGCTTCCACCTGATGCCCCGCCTTCAGCACCAAGGCTCCGGCCTCAATGGTACCCGTGACGATCCCACCATCCGCGACAGTCAGGCAACCCAGGGTCTTGAGATCGCCTTCAAATTTTCCGGTCAGCGTGATATCCTTGGCCATGCTCAGTTGGCCCTTCAAGACAAGGCCGGGATGAAGCTCAAAAACGGAGGTATTGGGCGTGGGCATGACGGAGAAGACAGTGAAACGTTACGCTTCCATCATAGCCACGCGGGCGGCGGGAACAAGCATGAGTCCTGTTCGATTCGTGAAGTTTTTTCCTAACCAACAATCACGACGCTGGCCGCACCGTAATCAGCCGTATGGGACAGACTGACATGAACGGCCTGGACTCCCCGGGCCTTGGCGAAGTCTTCCGCTTTCCCGTGCAGGCGGACTCGAGGTGCGCCGCTCGGTTCCCGGATAATCTCCAGTTCTCGCCAGCCCATTTCATGGCCGATGCCGGTGCCAAAGGCCTTGCTGATCGCCTCTTTTGCGGCGAAGCGCGCGGCGAGATGGAGGTGAGGAAATTTCATGCTGTTGGCGTAAGCCATTTCGTCCTCGGTAAAAATCCGGTGTAGAAACCCGTCACCGAAGCGCTCAATTGAATCGGCGATCCGCTTCGTCTCGACGATATCCATGCCCACGCCGAGAATGTTCACGAGGTCACCGGTGCTTCCTCTGCCGCCGCGAGACGCTGACAGGCGCGGATATCGAGCTTGCCCGTGGCAAGGAGCGGGATGGTCTCGACCCTCTTGATGATTTTCGGAATCCAGAGATTGGGCAAGCCCATCGCCATCAGCTTTTGGCGTAAGTCGGACTGCTCGATGGGCAGGGTGGTGAGGGCGACGAGGCTTTCGCCTTTCTTGTCGTCCGGTATACCGATAACCACCACCGTGGGCCCCTCCGCCGCGGGATGCGTATCCTTCATCGCCTCAGCAATCTTCTGCTCCACGGTAAGATGCGGCACCATCTCGCCCGCGATCTTGGAGAAACGGCTCATCCGTCCCTCGATGAAAAGAAATCCGTCTTCATCAATCCGCCCGATGTCGCCGGTCTTGTACCAACCGCCCGCCAGCACATCGGTCGTCCGGTCGGTGTCCTTGAGGTAGCCCTCAAAAACATTCGCCCCGCGCAGCCAGAGCATGCCCGACTCGAAAAGCGAGACATCCTCACCGGTGTCGACATCCCGGATCCGCGCGGCCATTCCCGGCAACATTCGTCCCACGCTGCCCACCCGGCGTCCGATCACGCCGTCAGGATTGATCGTGGAGGGAGGCTCGTCCATCAGGTTGACCGCAACGACTGGGGAAGCTTCTGTCATGCCGTAACCTTCACTCACCTTGAGGCCAAATTTTGCCTCGAAATCGTTCAAGACCTCCAACGGCAATTTTTCCGCGCCAGTGACCACCATCTTCAGCGACCGGAGTTGTTCCGGCCTTGCCTTGCGGATGAAGGCGCGGAGGAAAGTCGGCGTGGTAATGAGGAGCTCCAGCTTGTGCTTCTCAATCGTATCGATCAGCTTTTGGGCATCGAGCGGGCTGGGATAAGTCACCACCCGCGGCCCACCAAGCAGCGGCCACCAAAAGGTGACGGTGAAGCCGAAACTGTGAAAGACAGGGAGGCAGCCGAGGATCGAGTTAAGCTGAATTTGACCGAGAACCGCCCCGATCTGCGCGGTATTGGCGAGGATGTTGCGGTGGGTCAGGATAACCCCCTTGGGATCGCCGGCGCTGCCGCTGGTGAAGAGCAAAGCCGCTTCCTCGCGGTCGCCCCGCTTGGGTACACTGAGCAAGCGCCGCAACAGAGCCAGCGGGCAGAGGAGCGCAACGGCTCCCCAACGCTTGAGGGTAGCTGGGGAGAAGCTTCGGCAGAGCTCGCCGATATCGATGCGATTCTCCAGCCAGGGGAAATCCTTGACCTGGTCCACCAAGGCGGGAACCGTGATAAGCCGATGGATGCCGGCCCGGCCCATGGCTGCCTCGTTGGCCGCCCGGCCGGCACTGAAATTAAGATTCACCGGAATCTTGCCTGCGAGGATCACGCCGAGATTCGCGATGGTCGCGCCCAAGCTCGGGGGCAGGACAATGCCGATGCGCCGCTCCGGGACGTTCTTCTTAATCCATCGCGAGAGCACGATACTGACCGTAAGCAACTGGCCGCCGGTGAGCGTGCGATTGGCGGCGTAGGCGTCGGTCACCACAGGCGTGAAGAACCGCTTGCGGAGTCCGCGCAGACTTTCGTAACCGACATGCGATTGCAATTCTGGCCGGGCCTGGAACGCTGCCTCCGACATGTCGTAGAGGCTGCGTCGCACGGCCTCGGGAGTGGCCTCGGCAGCGGTCAACGGAGTGCCAAAGTAAATCCAGACCCGTAATGGAACCACCCGCGGCATCTTCCAGAAAAAACGTCCCCCGTAATAGGAGAAGACCGAGCCCCAGACATTCTCCAGCCAGACGGGCACGACCGGTACATTGGCCCGGCGCGCGATCAACTCGTAGCCGCGGTTGAGCTTTTGCAAGGTGGCGGTGCGGGTCAGCGCTCCTTCCGGGAAAAGGCAGACCACTTCTCCACGCGCAAGGGCATTCGCGGCGGTCTCGATGGCGGTGCGGGCGATCTTGGGGCTGATGGGAATGGCCCCGAGCAAACGCAGCCCCCAGTGGAGAAACCGGGCCCGGTATATCTGGTCATAGACGAGGAACCGGATTGGACGCGGGCAGGCCAACTGGAGGATGACGGCGTCCACATAAGAAATATGATTCGGCAAGAGAAGCACTCCGCCCTTGGCAGGCAAGGCGTCGAGGCCAACCGGCGTGACCCGGTAAAAAGTCCGGCCAATCAGCCCCAGGGCCAGCCGCAGCAGGCCTTCCGGCGTGACGAAGATGATGTAGATGGTGACGAGAGCGGTCGGTACGGCATAGAGAAGCAATTGCGAGCGGGGGTGGACGCCAAATTCGGCGGAGACCACGTACTGGGCGAGGACCGCGACGATCCCGAAGAGATTTACGAAGAGGTTGTTCGCGCTCATGATGCGGCCGCGACGTTCCGGCTCGACTTGCTCCTGCAGATGGGCGTTGAGCGGGACAACGAAGAGCGCCCCGGCCAAGCCCATGCCGAAAAGCGCAGCCAGAAAAAGCAGGCTCTTGGGATCGGAAAGGCCGGCCATGACCGTTCCGCCGATCAGGCCGCAGGATCCAATGGGGATCAGCCCGATCTCGACCTGGTGGGTCGTCATCCGCGTGACCAGGAAGCTGCCACAGATAATGCCCAGGCCGAGCGTGGCCGCATAGAGTCCCGTCTGCGAGGCGGTTCCGGTCCCATTGGCATAAACCGAGGCGGAGACCTCGAAGAGGGTGAGATAGAGGGCGCCCGCCAAGCCATAGAAGTAGCTAATACCGAGCACACAAAGACGGATCGGTTGCTCCCGCCAGACATCGCGGAGTTGGCCGAAGTGCTCCCAAAGGAGTGCGGCGCGGTAAGGTTGATTGGTGTGCGCAGGCGTCGGTTGGACTTGGTACCCGGCGATCAACGATAAGAGGGCCAGCACGGCCAAGACCGCCATGGTTGCCTCGGAAGCATACCAGGGATTGCTCAGCGTACTAAAGCAGAAGTCATAAAGGGCGCCACCCGCCAGACCGCCCACGAGCATGCTGGCAATCGCTGTCACCTCCACGATTCCGACAGCCGCGCTGATTTTGGTTGAGGTGACGATTTCCTTGATGATGCCCTGCTTGGCCGGCGAGAAGACCGCACATTGCACGCCGAGAAGAAAAAGTCCGAAGATAGCCACTCCCAGGTGGTGATAGGTCAACCCCCAACCAATGAGCAGCATGATGCCAAACTGCGCCCAGAGCGTGGTGACGATCACGTTACGCTTGGAGAAGCGATCAGAAATCCAGCCCGCCGTCGGGGAAAAGAGGACGAACGGCAGGATGATGATGGCGGCGAGGATGGTCTTGATCAGCTTGGCGGTGGATTCGGCGCTCTCGGCGTTACCGGGAAATAGCTCCGGCGCCACCGCTGCCCCCAGGGTGATGAGCATGAGCTTGGCGGCGTTGTCATTCAGCAAGACCTGAATTTGTACCGCGACGAGAGACCAGAACGAGCGCTTCATGTACGAACGCCGATTTTGGGGCGCATCTCCTTCGATTCCAAGCTTCTATTTGTTTCGCGGCTTCGATCCCGATTCCATCGAAAGCGATATCTGAAATAATTGCCCGGCAAGTTCTGCGCAATCCGGTCTTATTATGACCTTCACTACTTTTTCGCGGCAAAGGCCTCGATCTCTGCTTTTGCCTCAGCCAGGTCCAGGTCAGGATTTTCTTCCCGGTAAAGTTTGATCGCGGCAATTTTATTGGCCGGACTTTGAGCCAAGAGCTGAACTTGGGGAGACAGCATCGGCCAATCGATCCCTTGGGCTTTGAGGAGGATATCCAATTTTCTGTCCAAGCGGCGCAGTTGGGATCGCTGTTGCCCCATCAGATTTGTCAAAGAGAGGAGACCCGCGATGAAAAATGCGATGATCACCCATAGCTCTTTTTCATGACTCATCCTTTAAGCTTAAGTTGATACTAGATTCTGCCAATCCCCAAACATAACCTTTCAGGTGTATTTGCTTGTCGTGTAGAAATGGTCTGGCAAGCAAATGGACGCAGAACCCGCTCCCGTGGTATCCTGCTTCCTGCTTGAGCAAAACGATCTCCCCAGCACCCGGAGTCAAGGTGCGCATGGTTTGGCGCCTGGTCTTGTCGTTGTTTCTTCACCTGACGCTCCTCTTCCTGCTCGCGATCTATCTCGAACTGGCGCTGAACAGCGTGAGGCGCTATGCCCCGATCGCCAATCCCATCGAGCTTGAGCTCGAAAGCCTGAATACCCAACCAGCCCTTCTCTATGCCATGGATGCAGAGCGGCGCGCCTGGCAGAAGAATGGCGACGTGCGCGACAAGCTGCTCTATCTCCAGACCCGGCAATTGGCGGAAAATAATCTCAACTCACTCAACACCCCCGTACTCCTGGCCACACCGGAAGAAAGCCGCCGCCGGGACTTGATCCGGCAATGGATAGCCGAAGTCGGTAACGCCTCCATCAACCAACCCGCGGGTCCGGTTCAGGCTGCCGATCCGTTTGGCACACGAAGCCAAACACTCTTCCACGATCTAAACCAGACGACCGACCAGGTCCGGTCGGAGGTAAAGGAGACGCTCACTGGATTGCAGCAGCAGGAGGCCTCCGAAGCGAGTGGACTGGTCAACCTGATGTGGATTGGCGTGGGCTCAGTCTCGCTCGTCACCATCGTTTTCCAGCTTTTTGTGGCCAACTCGATCATCGGCCCGATCCAGACGCTGGCCGGCGTCGTCCGCCGCTTGCAGGGTGGCGATTACACCGCGCGCGCACGGCTCAACTCGGGCGATGAGATTCAGAATCTCGGCGAGACTTTCAATGCGATGGCGGAAAACATCCTTCACACGCAACGGGAGCTGGAGGACAAGAACACGCGTCTTTCCACCCAACAGGAAGCGCTCCGTCTCGCCAATACGAGCCTGGAGGCCCGGGTGACGGAAAAGACCCGTGAACTGGAAGACAAGAACCAAAAGCTCAACGAGGCAGCCCGGCTCAAGGATGAATTCCTTGCCACGTTGAGCCATGAACTGCGGACGCCGCTGACCCCCGTTATTTCCTGCGCGCATCTTCTCGGCACCGATCCGAAACTCGGCCCGGATCAGCTTAAAAACGTTCAGGTGATTGATCGCAACGCGCGAGCCCTCTCGCGGATGATTGATGAATTGCTTGACCTCTCCGCCGTCATGAACCGCAAGCTCCGGTTGGTGCGGGAGCGGACGGAAATGAATGAGTGGACCCGCTCCACTTTGGAGACCATGCGTCCTGTCTGGGAGAAAAAGGAGCTCTCGCTCAACTTCATTCCAGAGAAAAAAACGGTGGAATGGGAAATTGATCCGACGCGTCTGGCGCAGGTCTTGACCAACCTGATCACGAACGCCATCAAGTACACCCCTGCGCAGGGAAAGATCACCGTGCGACTGAAGGCATCGGCTGAGGAGTTGCGCATTTCGGTAATGGACACGGGGGCTGGACTCACCCAGCAGGAGATCGACCGGATTTTTGAAATGTTCCACCAATCGCGCACGCGTCAGACGCAGAACGTCGGCGGACTCGGCGTGGGGCTGACGGTGGCGCGTTCCCTGGCGGAACTGCATGGCGGCGGGTTGTTGGCGGAAAGCCCGGGGCCCGGTCAAGGTGCGACGTTTACTTTCTGGCTCCCGCGCCTGAGTGATTCGACTCCGGCAGAGCCAGCCGTCTCGGCGCAAGCCCCTACGTTGCCCGCGGTTGATCGACGCCTGCTGCGCGGGCGTCGGATTCTGCTGGTGGAGGATTCCGTGGATACCCGCGAAGCGCTTCAGCGCATCTTCCATCGTCGTGAATGTCTGGTTACCACGGCGGCGAGTGCGGAGGAAGCCCTCGAATTGGCCCTGCATGAACCACCCGAAATCATCATCTCCGATCTCGGCCTGCCTGGCATGTCGGGCCTTGAATTCATGACCCAGCTACGCGCCCGGCCCGACTTTCAGGATGTCATTGCCATCGCCCTAACCGGCCTGGGCCGGGAACAGGACATTGAGGGTGCCTCCAAGGCGGGGTTCGATGCTCATCTGCTGAAACCGATCGATATGGCCGTCCTGGATCAAACGCTGGTTCAGGCACTCCAGAAGAAAATTGCGGGCTAACACCCCAACCAAATAATCGTAAGCTATTGACCTTCAATTACTAAAGATTTATTGAAGACCGCAACTTCTTCCATCGTCAAACAAGGCTTAAATTCCACCTCACCCTCAAAACAGAAGCTTCTATTTTTTAAAGATTAGATATTGATGCCTGCCTCCCAACCCGGCATCTTCTTTCGTCCCTCCCCCTGTGAAACCAACCCCTGCCAAACAAGCCGTCTCCACCTGGCCCGCCGCCGCACTGGTCGTTTCCAACATGATCGGCACCGGCGTTTTCACGTCGCTGGGCTTTCAGATTGAGGGCTTCGCGCCAAACGGAACCTCACTGCTGAGCAATAGCGTCTTCCCGCTCGTGATGCTTTGGGTGATCGGCGGGGTACTCGCGCTGTGTGGCGCACTCTGCTACGCGGAACTGGCCACGGCCCTGCCTCGCTCAGGCGGTGAATATAATTTTCTCTCCCGCATCTACCACCCTGCTGTCGGATTTTGCACGGGACTGACTTCGGTTACGATTGGCTTCGCCGCGCCCATTGCCATCAGCGCATTGGGCTTCGGCAAGTACATCGGTGTGGCCTTCCCGGAGATCGCCAAGGCGATGCCCAACAACGGGGCCCAGATCATGGCGTTCATCCTGGTCTTCGCGGCCACGGCGGCCCATCTCCGCAGTCTCCGCTTCACCGGATTTTTCCAAGCCACGGCGACAACGCTTACTGTTTTACTCCTGCTGAGTTTCGTCATCTTCGGCTTCAGCACGGCCAAGCCTCAACCGATTACTTTCCTGCCTCACAAGGCCGACTGGGGACTTCTCCTGAGCGCGTCTTTTGGATCATCGCTCATCTGGGTGATGTACTCTTACTCCGGCTGGAATGCCGCCGCCTACATCGTCGAGGAGGTCCGTAATCCGGCCAAGTCGCTCCCGCGGGCGCTGATCCTCGGCACGGGCTTTGTCATTCTGCTCTATGTCGCGGTCAACGCGGTCTTCCTCTATGCCACGCCCATGCAGACACTCTCCGGCAAGTTTGAGGTCGCGCACATCGCCGGCACCCAGATTTTTGGTGATATCGGCGCACGGATCACCAGCGGCTTAATCTGCATCGGGCTGGTGGCCAATGTCAGCGGCATGATGTGGGTCGGCTCCCGCGTGACCGAGGCCATGGGCTCCACTTATCCGAAGCTCGGCCTCTTTGGCCGGGTGAGCGAAACGCGGGTGCCTTATGTGGCGCTGATTTATCAGTTTGCCATTGTCTTTGGGCTCCTCTTTTTCAAGCCCGATGTGATTGTAAATTATGTCGGCTCCGTGCTCTGGTTCTGGTCGTTGCTGGCGGTCCTGGGCGTGATTGTGCTCCGTTTCCGCGAACCGAATCTCCACCGGCCCTACCGGACCTGGCTTTATCCGGCGACACCTCTCATCTTCGGCACCGTGACGGTTTTTTGTCTGATCCAGAACACCGAATATCACCTCAAGGAAACGTTAATCGGGGCCGCCACGGTTCTGCTCGGCATTCCCATCTACCTTTGGGTCAGCCGTAACGTACCCACGGAACAACTTCGCGGCGAGATGCTGCCGGAAAGCTCTTCTTAATCCTTTTTCTATGATCCTCCCTGCCCGCCTCCTCACCCCTACCGTACTCATCCTGGCCGTCCTCGCTCTACCTGTGATTGCTCCCTTGCGGGGAGATGACCAGGCCTCGCCCCTGGCCCCGATCACGCCCGAATCGACCGCCGACCTCGGCCAGATCAACGCCTCCGCTCGCGGACTGGGTGGCGAGTCGGCTTCCGGCGACAAGGTCACGTGGGAATCGACCTCCGAATGGCACGACTATCAACACTGGCTCGATGAACGGTGGAGCTATCTCGACCGCGTGCGACTGAGCGCGATGCGGAGCTGGGGCAATTCCGAGCTCGGCAGTCTTCGCTCCGAATCCCGCGTCGTCTTCTATCCCTTCAGCGGACCTGATATCCTCTACGCGAACACCCTTTTCCCCGACTCGAAGGTTCTGCTCATGGCCGGCCTCGAACCAGTCGGAACGATGCCCGATCTCGCCAAGCTGCAGGAGCAGGGCAAGCTCGGCGCTTATCTCGGCCAAGTGAAGACCTCCCTTTTCACCATCCTGGCGGCCAGCTTCTTCAAGACCAAGGACATGAAGAACGACTTCAACAATGAGCTCGTCAACGGCCTCGTCCCCGCCATGGCCGTGTTTCTCGCCCGCGAAGGCTACTCCATCGACAGCCTGCAATACGTGACGCTTTCCGCCGATGGCACAGTTCACCCTAAAGGCGAAAGCTCCGGCGCACCCGGCGTGCAGATCACGTATGACGGAGGACGCACGGTGCTCTATTTCCAGGCCGATCTCGGAAACGATGGCCTGAAGGACAATCCCGGTTACGTCCACCTCATGAAGCGCCTCGCGCCCGGCGTGACTTATCTCAAGGCCGCCTCCTACCTGCTTTATGAGGATTACTTTTCCACCATCCGCAACAGCATCCTGGAGGATAGCGTCGGCGTGGTGGAGGATGATTCCGGCATTCCCTTCGAGTACTTCAAGTCCTCCGAATGGGACGTCACTCCCTACGGTAATTACACCGGCCCGATTGGCCTGTTCCACGAGCACTACCAGAATGACTTGGCCTCTTTCTATGCCAAGACGCCACATTCACCCCTCTCCTTTGGGAGTGGCTATAAATTCACCGCTTCGGTCTCCTCTTTGCTCGTCGCGAAGAAGAAGCAGTAAGCGTGGAGTACTGCCGGAGCCTACATGCTCCGGCGCAAATTCGAGGGCAGCAGGCCGAGCTCGGAACGGTATTTGGCCACGGTGCGCCGGGCCAACGGGATGCCTCGCTCCTCAAGAATCTTGACGATTTCCTGGTCGGAAAGAGGCTTGTTGGCGCTCTCGCGCGAGATCAAATCCTGGATCGCCCCCTTCACGCTGGTGTTCGACATCACCTCACCGCTGGCCGTCTGATAGCCGGGCGTGAAGAAGTATTTCAAGTCGAACAGGCCAAAAGGCGTCTGCACGTACTTATTGGCGATGGCGCGGCTCACCGTCGTCTCATGAACGCCAACGACCTCTGCAACCTGGTTCATGGTCAGCGGCTTCAGATGCGCGGCGCCTTGTTCAAAGAAAGCCCGCTGGCGGTTCACGATTTCTGTCGCGATATTGAAAATGGTCTGTTGCCGTTGATGCAGGCACTTGATGAGGAATTTGCCCGCCCGGATCTTTTCCTTAAGATAATCGCGGAGACTGGCGTCGTGGCCATTGCTAGCCAGCAAATCCTTGTAGGTATCGCTGATGCGGAGGCGCGGAACGGGATCGTCATTCATGACCACGATCCAGTCCTCGCCACTCTTGTGCACGGCTAATTCCGCCTGGACGATGTTCTGCTTGTCATCGGAACTGAAGCTGGAACCGGGCCGGGGCTGAAGCGTGGCGATAAATTGAGCCGCTGCCTGTACGCGTTCCAGAGGCACCTTCAGGGCTCGGGCGATGTCCTGGTATTTCTTGCGGCCCAATTCGCTTAGATACTGGGAGACCATGACGGCTTCCAGATCGCCGCTCTTGCCCAGCCGCTCAATCTGGATGAGAAGGCATTCGCGCAAATCCCGTGCAGCGACGCCCACCGGATCAAATGTCTGGATCAAGTTCAGGGCATTCTGGGCCACGGCGTAGTCGACCTGGGCTGATTGCGCGACTTCCACCAAGGGAAACTTGAGGAAGCCAGCATCATCAAGATTACCGATGATTTCCTCACCAATGCGGAGAAGCTCCGGGTTACTGGTGGCCAAGGTCAACTGGCGCTGAAGGTGATCGGAAAGGTGCGGAGCCTCAACCTGGGAATCGAAAAGGAACTGGCGGCGTTCGGCGGCTTCCGGGTTGTAACTGGCAGTCGAGGTGTTGCTCTGGGAGAAATATTCGCGCCATTCCTCGTCCTTTTGGCGCAGCTCCTCAATCTGTTTGTCCCAGTCTTCCGTGTCCGCCTCCGACTTGGGTTCCTCGGCGGCTTCTTCCAAAACGGGGTTAATTTCGATCTCTTGCTGAACGAGCGATTGGAGCTCCATGGCAGGAGCCTGAAGAAACTGCAGCGACTGCTGCATCTGGGGCGAGAGAGTCTGCCCGAGCGAAAGATTTTGATGAAGTCCTATGCCAGCCACGCGACTAATCTATCGTGGAGGCCAAATATGGCAAGCATTCTTCATGCCATTATTAATACATCCGTTCACACGGGAGAGTTGCTTAGGCGACTAAGCTTTTGGAGAGGGCGTTCCCGGCACGAGAAGTTCGGAAAGCGTGCTTAATTTAAAGTCGCGCTCCAACAAACCATCGAGCACCCGTCCGAGGCAATCGGCGGTCTGGCGATGAGCATCATGACATAATACGATGGAGCCTGGCTTGGACCGACCGAGAATCGCCTCAACGATTTTGTCTTCACCGGGCTGGGCCCAGTCGGACGTATCGACGTCCCAATAGACAATCCCCAGACCCTTCCCTTGCGGAATCCAAGCCTGATTCTTGCGAAATGCACCATAGGGAGGGCGGAACCAGATGGCTTGGTGGCCCAGGATTTCGCCGAAGGTATCCTGGGTTTTTTGGATTTCCTCATCGACTTGTGAGTCGGGCATCGTGCTCAACTTGGGATGGGTGAACGAGTGGTTGGCAATCTCGTGTCCTTCCGCCTTCACGCGACGGGCAAGCTCGGGGCGGGCAACAACATTCTGGCCGATCATGAAAAACGAGGCGCGCAAGCCGCGCTGCTTGAGTTCATCGAGGATGCGATCGGTCACGTCGGGGTTCGGGCCATCATCGAAAGTCAGGGCAACTTGACGTCCCTCCGCAGGGCCATGCTCGATGAAGTGAACCTCACTCTCCTCACTCGGTTCCTTGGCTTTCGCAGCCGGCGCTGCATCAGAACTGGCGGCCGCGTTCATCTGGGTCGCCAGCACCTTGGCTGCCGTGGCAACTCCCGCTCCCAGTGCCAATCCGGTCATGGACGAACCGAGCGATTTAAGAAAAGCTCCACGCGAGACGGACATCCCCTAAAATTATCTTGGCGAGCCAGCTATTCAATCGAAAAAGCCTGGCGAGGGCTTAATGATGAAGTAATCAGCCAGGGCAACAATGCAATCCCCAACTCTAACGAGGAACCGATAAGAATTGAGCTTGGACTTTGGCCGCGATTTTTATTTACTGATCCATGCATTTTTCTTCGACGCGTCTGGCGGACATCCTCGGCGCGTTCTCTCAACGCAAAATCCTGGTCATCGGCGACCTCATGCTCGATGAATTTCTCTGGGGCAAGGTGACCCGGATTTCGCCGGAGGCCCCGGTGCCGGTAGTGGATATCCAGCGCCGGGCCGCCTACCCCGGTGGTGCGGCCAACGTCGCGCGGAATCTCGCCAGTCTGGGCGCGCATACCTCGCTCTCGGGAGTCATTGGCCAGGATGAGCCGGGGCACCATCTGGTGCGCCTTCTCAGCGAGGAGGGCATCGCGACAAACAGCATCCGCAAAACCCCGCTGCGCCCCACCACGCATAAGACGCGCATCTGCGCCATCACCCGCCAGTTGCACGATCACCTTGAAATCGAGGACCAACAGCAAATTGTCCGCGTGGACGATGAGACCCGGGCCCCGCTGGATCCCGAGAGCAAGCAATGGCTTTTCAACCAATTGCGCGGCGAGATCGCTTCTCACGACGCGGTTATTATTGAGGACTACGCCAAGGGCCTCATCGACCAGGATCTGGTCACACTGGTCATCCATGAGGCACAGGCCCACGGAAAGATCGTCGCAGTCGATCCCAATCCGAATAATCCCTTCGACTGGTCCGGAGCGACCGTTTTGAAGCCGAATCGCCGCGAGGCCTTTCTTGCCGCTGGCCTGCCTTATGCACAGACCGAGGAAGCCGTGCTCATGGCCGCCGCTGTGCTGCAAAAGAAGCATGCGATCAAGCAATTATTGATCACGCTGGGTGAAGCGGGAATGCTGCTACTGGAAAAAGGCCAGAAGCCCTATCATACACCGACGCGAGCCCAAGATGTCTTCGATGTATCCGGGGCAGGAGACACGGCGATTGCCGCCTTTACCCTCGCCCTGGCGGCTGGCGCGGATGGGATTGAGGCGGCGGAGATTGCCAATCACGCGGCAGGAGTCGTCGTCGGCAAGCTCGGCACGGCCACGCTCAACGTGCAGGAACTGCAGGATATCTTTACCCAGAGCCAGGGTAGCGCATCATCTCGCTGATGAATTTTGCCCTATGAAACACCCCGCCGTTTTTTTTGACCGTGACGATACCCTGATGGTGAACGTGCCTTACCTGGGAGATCCCTCCAAGGTGGAAATTTTTCCGGAAGCCGCCATGGCATTGTACCAGCTGCGTCAGGCCGAATTCTGGCTTTTCGTCGTCAGCAACCAGTCGGGCGTAGGCCGGGGGCTGATCACCCGCAGCCAGGTCTTTGCCGTGAATGCGGAGTTAAAACGGCAGCTTGATGGCGATTATATCCACGCCTTTTACCACTCCTTTGCTCCCCCGGAAGATACCAAGGCGACCGACCGCAAACCCTCCCCGGAACTCCTCTTCAAGGCCGCCGAGATTAACAATCTCGATCTCCCCAAATCCTTTTTTGTCGGTGACCGCCTCTCCGATATCGAATGCGGCATTAACGCCGGTTGCCGGACCATCCTGCTCACCCATGAGAAATCGAGCCGCCGGGAAAACCCCGGGGAGGAGGATGTCCTGGCCCGGGAAAAGGCCCACTTCATCGCTTCAACGCTGATGGAAGCGGCCCAGTGGATCCTGGAAGTCTCCTCAACCACACCCATCCCGAAAACTCACGAATTGGAGTAAGCCCACCTCCAAGCAGGCCAAGACATGATCAACCTGGCCTTATTTCGAGGACTGGAACTGGATTGTGGATTTACGATCTCACGAATCGATCTTGCGGATGGCCTGGTCGAGGCCATCGGGCGAAAAGCCTCGGCCCAAACCCGGATCACGGGAAAAGAACTTTTCATATCAATCCTTTCCGGCATGGATGAGAAAGAATTATCCGTGACGATTTATCATGAGGTATTGGAAGCGATAACGGTCGGTTGTCTTGAAGTTCCCCTCAATTTAACTGAATTCAATGAAGGCGATTTTGAACAGGCGGGTTATCGGGCCCACGACAGCCTTGGAACTGTAAGTCCCGCCAACCTGAACCGAATGTTGCATTTTTATGGTTTTGGGGAAAACTAATCGCGTGAGCCCTGTTGATAAAATCGAGATTAATCTGATCAAGCTTTCCGATGGCGAGCGGTTACTGCGGCTTGTCGATCTGCCTACCGGACTAGCCTTGGAAAAAAAGCTCGATAGACAACTTCCGGTATCTCGTCAAAAAGCGCGACTTTTTGAGGTCTTCAAGGCTGTTTTGGCTCAAGTTCAGTTAACGGCAGCTTGATGATCCGGCGATCTTGGAACGGGGTCGCCTCACGCTCAATTGATCCCTCGACAAGCTGGGATCACCTGCTTTTAGATAGTATAGCCTCCATTTTATTTGCCTATTCATGAAATCCGTTATTGTCATCCCCGCGCGCTATGGCGCGACACGCTTTCCCGGCAAGAGTCTCGCCCGAATCCAGGGACGCCCCATGATCCAGTGGGTCTGGGAAGCGGCTTGTCGCAGCCGGCTCACTCAGCAGGTCATCATCGCCACGGACGACGAGCGCATTGCCGATACGGGGGCCAAATTTGGGGCCGATATCGTCATGACCAAGAAATCGCATCGCTCCGGCACGGACCGGATGGCCGAAGTCGCCGACAAGATTTCCGCCCATCTCTACGTCAACGTCCAGGGCGATGAACCGCTCCTCTCTCCCGGGGCGGTTGACGATCTGATCCGCGCCATGATGGAAAGCCCGCGCATTCCCATCGGTACGCTGGCCCACCGGATCGAATCGGAAGAGGAATGGCGCAGCCCGGAAGTGGTGAAGGTCACCTGCAACCGCCATAATGAGGCGCTCTATTTTTCCCGTTCCCCCCTCCCCTTCCAACGGGCCTATGATCCCAAGACGCGGCTCCTGCGCCATGTGGGGATTTACGCCTTCCGCTCCCGTGCGTTGGAGACGTTTGTTTCGTTAAAGCCGAGTCCGCTGGAGCTGGCGGAAAGCCTGGAACAGCTCCGCGCCCTGGAGCACGGGATGACCATTCAGGTGATTGAAACCAAATATCGTTGCCTCGGCGTCGATACGCCCGCAGATTTGGCGCGCGTCGAAGCGGCCTTGCGCCAGCAAGCCAAAGCGCCCGCGATACGAAAAGCGAAAAGGAAAAAGAAATGAAATATATTTTTGTCACCGGCGGTGTTGTCAGCTCACTCGGAAAAGGCCTGACCGCCGCCGCGTTGGGTACGTTGCTGGAGCATCGCGGCTTGAAGGTCGTCCTCCAGAAATTTGATCCCTATCTCAATGTCGATCCGGGCACGATGAGCCCCTACCAGCATGGCGAAGTCTATGTGCTGGAAGATGGCGCCGAAACCGATCTCGATCTGGGCCACTACGAGCGCTTCACCTCGGGCAAACTGACCCGCAAGAACAACCTCACCACCGGCCAGATCTATGAGGCCGTTCTGGCCAAGGAACGGCGCGGCGATTACCTCGGCAAGACGGTTCAGGTCATTCCCCACGTCACCGACGAGATCAAGCAGCGCATCCGTCAGGTCGGACAATTCCAGGATTGCGACGTGGTCATCACCGAAATCGGCGGCACCACGGGCGACATCGAAGGACTCCCTTTCCTCGAAGCCATCCGGCAATTCGCACTGGAAGTCGGCATGGACAATACGCTTTTCATCCACGTGACTCTGGTGCCCTTCATCAAGGCGGCGGGTGAATTGAAGACAAAGCCGACCCAGCAGAGCGTGGCGAAGCTGCGTGAAATCGGTATCCAGCCGCATGTACTGATCTGTCGCACGGAGCATTCCATTGACCGCGAACTGCGGGCGAAGCTCTCCATGTTCTGTAACGTCAGCCCCGAGGCGGTGATCGAGGAGAAGGACGTCAATCATACCATTTACGAAGTGCCTCTGATGCTTCAGCGCGAGAAGCTGGACGAACTGGCCTTGAAGCATCTCAAGCTCGACCTGCCCCCGGCGGACATGAGCGCCTGGCGTGGGTTCGTCGACCGCATCATCACGCCCAAGCACCGGGTCAAGATCGGCGTAGTTGGCAAGTACATGGAAAACCAAGATGCCTACAAGAGCATCTATGAGTCGCTCACCCACGCCGGTGCGGCGGCGGATGCCGGCATTCAACTGGTTACCGTGGATGCAGAAGAAATCGAGGAACACGGTCCGACCAAATTTTTGAGCGGACTTGACGGTATTCTCGTCCCGGGCGGCTTCGGCGTTCGCGGCGTGGAGGGTAAGATTCTCGCCGCGCGGCATGCCCGCACGCAAAAGATTCCCTACCTGGGCCTATGTCTCGGCTTGCAGATTGCCGTGGTCGATTTCGCCCGCGATGTGCTCGGCCTCACCAAGGCGCACAGCACGGAATTCAACAGCGAGACGCCCGATCCCGTCATCTCCATGATGGATGAGCAGAAGCAGGTCGTGAAGATGGGCGGCACCATGCGCCTCGGCGCCTCGGTCTGTCACCTGATTCCCGGCACCAAGATCCAACAGGCCTACGGCACGAATCGCGCCACGGAACGGCACCGCCATCGCTACGAGTTCAATAATACCTATCGCGAACAAATGACCGCGAATGGCCTGGTGATTTCAGGGGTCACGGCGGATGGAAAACTCGTGGAGCTGATCGAGCTGGCTGATCACCCCTGGTTCGCCGCTTGCCAATTCCACCCAGAATTCCAATCCAAGCCCAATCATCCCCATCCGCTCTTCAGCGGATTCGTCAAGGCCGCGGTGGCTTACGGGGAGAAGTGAGTCTGTTGGGAGCCTCCGCAAGAATCTTCGATTCGTGATTTTGTCATCCTGAGCTTGTCGAAGGATCAGCTCCCGGTGATTGGCTTACTCTCCATTTATCTTTGAAGCGAAGCGTTAACAGACGCTTTTCACAAAGCGACCATTACAAGCTATACGTGGGTACGTTCAGGAGGCTGATCCTTCGACAAGCTCAGGATGACGGATTTTGAGAGCGATATTCGTTAATATCCTCTCGCAGATGCGGGGGCTGAAATCCATCGGACTACTTGATGCTCGAGTAATTCTTGTCGTCGAACTTCACGAAATAGGCTTCGGCCGCATCATCGAGCATCTCCGCCGTCACGGTCGGTTCAATCTGCCGGTAGCGGCAGACATCGAGAATGTTATCGAGGATATCGCGGGGCTGGCAGCCGCGTAACGGACGCCCAAAGGTCCGCATATGCTTTTCCACGAAGTAGTCGACGATTTCATCCGCGTACGGCACACCCTTGATCTCGCTGACAATGCGCCAGATGGCGCGGTAATTCTCGTGCGTTGGGTCGTTGATTGGAATCTTGTAGCGTATCCGGCGTAGAAACGCGTCGTCAACCAGGTCGCGTGGATTGAGATTGGTCGAGAAGACGATCAATTGATCGAACGGAATTTCAATTTTTGTCCCGGTATGGAGCGTCAGGAAGTCGATTTGCTTTTCGAGCGGGACGATCCAGCGGTTAAGCAGGGTCTTGGGGTCGATGCGCTGGCGGCCAAAGTCATCGATCATGAGCGCGCCGCCGTTGGCCTTCATCTGGATCGGCGCCTCGTAAAAACGTGACTCCTCATTCCAGATCAGGTCGAGCGAATCCATGTTCAACTCACCGCCGACGATGATAACGGGGCGCTCGATCAGACGGTAGCGGCGGTCGTACTTGCCCTGCAGGCGCATATCGGAACCAGGCGCGATTTCCTTGTGATTATATTCATCGAAAACCTTGATGATGGAGCCTTTGACCTCAACCGCGAAGGGAATGAAGATCGACCCGCCAAAGGATTTGACGATGCGCTCGCAAATCGAGGTCTTGCCGTTGCCGGGAGGACCATAGAGGAAGATGGATCGCCCGGAGTTTACCGCCGGACCGACCTGGTCGAGGATTTTCTCGTCGAAGATCAATCCGCGGAATGCATCGCGCAGACGGTCAGCGTGAACCGTGATCTGACGCAGGCTCTGTTCCTTGATGACCTGGACGTAGCTATCGACCGAAATCGGAGCCGGGCCGACGTAGGTCGTCTGCTCAAAA
>CAIPBM010000083.1 GCA_903863295.1 uncultured Verrucomicrobiota bacterium
ATCCACAGAGAGTACTTAGCAATCCATGCTTCCCGAAGTCTCCGACATCGCCAAAGTAACGGTGTTGCATGGGATTCAAGAATTCCGTTAATTCCGTCTGCCTTCCGTAATTCCGTCAAAATTCAGCGACGGTCATAGACCGCCGCTACATTCAGGAATCGATCCGCGTGCTGAACTGGCGGAGGAAACGGACATCATTGTCCGTGAAGAAGCGAAGATCGGGAATCCCGTGGCGCATGATGGCGATTCGCTCGATGCCGAAACCGAAGGCGTAGCCGGTGTACTTCTCAGGATCATAGCCGACCTGCTCAAAGACGGCGGGATCAACCATGCCGCAGCCGCAAATTTCCAGCCATTCGCGGCCCTTGACCTGACTTCCGGTCCGCGAGCAATCGACCTCAAAGCTTGGTTCCGTGAAGGGAAAGAAATGGGGGCGAAACCGGAATTTCAGGTCCTCGCCCAGCAACTCACGGAAGAAGTATTCGAGCGTGCCTTTGAGGTCGGCGAGCGTGACGCCTTCATCAACGACAAGCCCCTCCATCTGAAAGAACGACATCCCATGCGTCGCATCAATTTCATCCCGGCGGAAACAGCGTCCCGGCGCGATGATCCGCAAGGGCGGCGGCTGGTTGAGCATGGCATGGATCTGCACGGTGGAGGTCTGGGTGCGCATCAGGCGGCGACCACCGATGCTCTTGCCATCAAGACCGCGACTGGGCGCGAGGCCTTCTTCCTTGAGATAAAACGTATCCTGCTCATTGCGTGCCGGGTGATCAAGCGGGGTGTTGAGCGCATCGAAATTGAAGACCTCGTTCTCGATGTCGGGCCCGTCAGCCAGGGCGAAACCAAGGCGGCGAAAAATCTCGATGGCGCGGTCGCGCACCTGGAGCACCGGGTGCAGCGAGCCAGGGGCTTCGTAGCGTCCGGGGAGCGTGGGATCGAAATCGGCGGCTTCGGCAGCGGCAGTCAGTTCCGCTTTACGTGCTTCGTAAGCGGCGGCGATGGACGTCTTCGCCTCGTTCGCGGCTTTCCCGACTACGGGACGCTGCTCCTTCGGCACCGATCCCATTTTCTCAAGGAGAATGGGTAACGCGCCACTCCGGGCCAGATATTGAATGCGTACGGCTTCGAGCGCCTCAGCCGTGGCAGCCCCGGCGATGGCGGCGAGAATTTCTTGTTGAAGGGAGATGATTTCGTCCTGCATGGGAATAAAGGGCATTTGCCCGGCTATCACCTAATCAGGAAGGACGGGGCTTAGGCAAATGAAATTGGCGCTACCCGCCTACTTCACGCCAAAATACTTCAGGACACCCTCCTCTATCGCCGCAGCATATTGCCGGTAGATGCTCGGCACACTCTCACCCTGGATCGTTTTCATGCCCAGATAATCGCCCGCTATGATCCGGTAATAGGCGTCCTTTGCATTCATGTAGGGGCCCTCGCAATAAATCACCGGGCCATGGTAAAGCCGGTTGGCCATGAGATCGCGCGCATAGACGCTCGGGACATCGGTCACATGATGTGCGAAATAACTGCCCGGATAGCTCTCCGGGGGATATTTGAGCGTATCGAGCATCGCCTGACCGACGAGCGCACACCCGCGCTCCTCCTGCACCGCCGTCCGATCCAGCAGCTTTCTCAGCAAATCGTATTTGTAATCGTCAAACGCCACCTCGGATTTCTCGTAAGCGCCATTGGTAAAGATAACGAGGCGGCTATGTCCCGTGAGGGTCGGCTTGTCAGGATTACCCCAGTCATCAGCATTATAATGGACACAGATGGTGAGATCGGGCCGGGCCTTGTTCACCACTTCCGAGCGTGCCCGGATTTCCGCAACCCGGTAGAACAGCAGCGCCGCTTCATTATCAATGCGAGCCTCAATCGCCGACTGCCCCGCCTTGCGCTTCGCCGAGCCGGGTACGGGGATACCGAAAAGAAACGATGGCGTATAGCCAGAGGCAGTGGGCTTGAACCCGCTGGATTGCGCCAGCGCGGCAATGGCTTCCCGGTGCAGCGAATCAGGCCGCAGATGCGTCACGGGCTCATACCCTCGCTTGGCCCAGACCACGTCCGCGCCATCGGCCTGGAGTCGATCCGCCAATAATTCACAGGTGATCAGGTTAAGCTTGGCCTCCTCCACGGAGGGATCGTCGCCAAGCTTGAAATAGCGGGCCTCCAGTTGCGCCCAATCGCCACCGATATGCCCAGGGTCGAGCGCAATTTTCAGCCCCTTCAACGGCAGCGCGGGATCAGTGGAAACCGCCTTGGTTTTATAAACATAAGGCAATGGCGCTTCCGCGTCCTCGCTCTTGGCAAAATAGAGCGTGAAGAGTGGCAATGTTTTCGCCGTGTCGGAGAAAAGCTGGAGTTTCTCGTCGCTGATTTTGGCGTAATCCCAGAACGCACCGTCAGGAGTATAAACCTGGTCAATCAGCCGGGTGAACTCATCCCGCGTGATGGTTTTTTGGTAAGCTTCCAGCGCAGCCCAATTCGGTGTCGGTGCCATGGGCGAGAGCTTTTGGGCCGCAGCCCCGGTCATCGACAGCACCAACTCAAGCGCGGCCAAGAAGAGAAGTGTGAGGGAACGGCTTAAAGTCACGCTATGACAGAAACGAAAAGCAGCCCTGATTGCAAGCCGCGATACCGATCCTGTCTCAACCGTAAGACTCAAACCATTCGCAGCGAAGCGACACTGCCAATCGGTTCAAAGCATCGCTCACTTGCAAATCACTTGCAGAGGCGTAATCTGACTCATGAACGCTCAACTGGTTAGCGACTCCCTCACGGAGCCTTCGTTAAAGTCAGCCGCAACTCCTGCGGCCGACGAAACCCTGCTCGATGCCTATTCCCAAGCCGTATCCACCACGGTTCAGCAAGCCGGTCCCGCCGTCGTCCACATTCAGGCCCGCTCCGGGAAAAGCGGCAATGGTGGTAGCGGCTCAGGATTCCTCATTTCACCCGATGGCTTCGTCATGACCAACAGCCATGTTGTGCATGGCGCCAACGAACTTCGCGCTCAAACTCCGGATGGTCGCGAGTCCCGCGGTTATCTCATCGGCGACGATCCTGATACCGATCTCGCCATCATCCGGATCGACCTTCCCGATCTCCATCACCTTCGCTTCGCCGATTCAGAAAAAATCGCCGTGGGCCAGGTTGCGGTCGCCATCGGCAATCCTCTCGGCCTCGACAACACCGTGACCGCCGGAATCGTGAGTGCCCTCGGTCGCACCTTCCCCGCCCGCACGGGCCGCTTGATCGATAATGTGCTGCAAACCGACGCCGCCCTGAATCCGGGCAACTCCGGTGGCCCCCTGCTCAACACCCGGGGACAAGTCATCGGCGTCAACACCGCCATCATTCCGGCCGCTCAAGGAATTTGCTTCGCCATAGGCAGCAAGACGGCGGAGTTCGTGGCCAGTTGGTTGATCAAGGAAGGCCGTATCCGCCGCGGTTATATCGGCGTCGCGGGCCAGGATGTGTCCATCCATGAACGGGTTGCCCGGTTCCATCAACTGCGGCAGCGCTCCGGCATTCTCGTTCACACCATCGAGAAAGATTCGGCTGCGTCCGAAGCCGGTGTGGAGGTCAACGACATCCTGATCTGGTTGGATCATGAGGAACTCCGTTCCGTCCATGAACTTCATCGGCTGCTGGTCTTGCGCGAACCGAACCGGAAGTCGCGGCTCACCGTGTTGCGTAAAAATCAGGTCGTCCATCTCTGGATCACGCCCCGCGAACGGGCATGATCTGATTCTGCTTCATCCCGGATCGTTATCGTCCGGTGACCTCCGTCGCATTCCCAGCGACGGAGCCCCTCCTGGGGAGGCTCTGGATTGACACGCACGCCCCCGGCGCTATCCCTTGAAAGATGGCCCAAAAATTGACCTGGAAGGACGCGGACGAAATTGCCTACGCGCTAATCGACACGAATCCTGACCAAGACCCGCTCAAACTGAGCTTCCCCAAGCTGCACAAATTGGTGATCGAGCTGGAGGATTTTGGCGACGATCCTACGAAATCAAGCGAAGCGATCCTTGAAGCAATCCAGATGGCTTGGTATGAAGAGGTGAAATGAGCACACGCAAAGTCGTCAGTTCCCCCAATGCACCCACCGCGGTCGGCCCCTACTCGCAGGGCATCAAGACCGATTCCTTTATCTTTCTTGCCGGGCAGATTCCGCTGGTGGGCGACACCGGTAAGTTTGTCGTGGGCATCATCAAGGAACAGACCGAGCAGGTCATCGAAAACATCAAGGCGCTGCTCGCCTCCGAAGGGCTGGACCTGACCGATGTGGTCAAGACGACCGTCTTCCTCGCCGACATGAACGAGTTCACCGCGATGAACGATGTCTATATGAAGTATTTCTCCGAGCCCTATCCCGCGCGCTCGACCGTCCAAGTGGCGCGTCTGCCGCGCGATGCGCGGGTGGAGATCGAGGTCATTGCGCAGGTGAGGAACTGACCGTGTCTAACGACGCACGCACGGATTTGGCCCGGCGGATTTACCAGACCGCGCACATCACCGGGGAATTCACGCTCCGTTCCGGGGCCAAGAGCAATGAGTATTTCGACAAGTATCTCTTTGAGGCGAACCCGAAGTTGCTGGCCGACATCGCAGCGGCGTTGGTGCCTCTCGTACCCGAGGGCATCGATGCGCTCGCGGGACTGGAAATGGGTGGGATTCCGATTGCCACCATGCTCTCGCAATTGACAGGCCTGCCCGTGCTTTTTGTCCGCAAACAGGCGAAGGAATATGGCACCTGCAAGATCGCCGAGGGTGGCCAGGTCAAGGGCCGCAAACTCCTCATCGTGGAAGATGTCGTTACTTCCGGGGGCGCAATTCTCGACGCGGCAAAGGCGCTGGTGGCCGAAGGCGCCATCCTGGATCAAGTGGTCTGCGTGATTGATCGTGAATCGAAAGGCAAAGCCAATCTGGCTGAGGTGAAGTTGACTTTGAAGCCACTCTTCACGATGACGGAGTTGAAGAAGGCTGGGGAATAGCTCAAACCCTAGTCATGGAGTTTCCCTTTACGCTTCCGGGTTATCCCGAAGTTCCACTCATCCTGAGATTCGGTTTACTGGGAAGCCGTAAAATCATTTATCAGGGGAAACCTCTCCTAAAGATTCGCTGGAACCAGCGAAAATATATTCTCCAGCTTTCGGATTGGGTTGAACTCAAGTTGGAATTGAAACCCCAATCACTTAATTTTTTTGTCCCTGACGTCGTCTATAACGGCCAAGTTATTAGAGTCACTCCAGTACTACCTGCTTATCAGATAATAATCATCTATCTGCCTCTTTTATGGGTCTTTTTTGCCGTAGCCAGCATTGGGGGAGCATTTAGTGGGGGGCTCGCAGGTCTCTTTGGAGCGTTGGCCGTAGAAACCAATCTGCGGATTTTTTACGATACTCAGACCGTCGTCGTAAAGGTAGTTCGGTCTCTTATTGTATTACTCGCCTCCATCCTGTTTTGGCTGATTGCTGCTACCCTTCTTAGCCTGTTACTCGAAAACAAGCATGGCTACCTTTCGTCCTACATTTGGTTCGTTCTAAAGAATACACCTTAAGCACCAGTCTCAAGCGACGGTCCTAGACCGCCGCAACGTTATTGACCGGTCGTCGCGGGAGTGGCAGTGGCAGGTGCCTCAAACTTCTGCACCATGGCTTTCTGCATGTCGAGCTGGCTCTGCGCTTGTTGATGGTAAATCGCGAGTTGCTGCGGGGTGAGCACCTTCGCCAGGGCATCTTCCTTGGCCTTGGCTTGGTTTTCCAGGATGGTCGCCGGATTGGTGGAACCCGCCATGTTGTTTTTGATCCAGGTCGGGTCCTGCGAGTCGACGTGCTGCTGGTAAAGCGCGGAGTAGACCTGGTCTTTTTGCGAATCGCTCAACTGGAGCAAGGGGGCGAGTTGGTTCATTTCGTTGGTTGCGGCGGTTTCCAACTGGCTGTTCTTTTCGTCGGTCTTCATCTGGTCGTAGGCCGTCTTTTGGTCGGGCGAGAGGAGGTCGCTGAGCGTCTTATCGACTGAATTCGCACCCTGCATATTCTTGAACGCGTTGGGATCGATCTTGCCACCTTGGAACATGCGCGCAGTCATTTCTTCCATCCGCTTGTTTTCCTCGTCCATCGCCGCCTGGACGGCAGTGATCTGTTCCGGCGTCAAATGGAGGCGGGATTCAAGCAGGAGCAGTCTTTGCTGATTCCGCAGGGCAAGGCCTGCCTTCATCATGTTCGCCATCGGATTGGGCGGAGGCGTCGCAGGGGACGGCGGGCTGTTTTTCAGGTCGGTAATCTGTCGCTTGAGATCGGCGTTAGTAGCGGTGAGTTGCTGGATTTGCGCGGTCTGCGAGGCGGTCTCGCTCTTCAGTTGCTGGGTCTCGTCTGAAGTCTTGGCCAGGCTGTCCGCCGTCGTGGCCAGTTGCGCCTGAACCTGCTCAAGTTGCTTCCCCGCGCCTACGTAATGGGTGTAGCCAAGGGTGCCGAGAGTACCGAGAACCAGACCGGCCAGAGTTCCGAGGAGAATGCCGCGCATGGCCGACCTTAGCTCGTGCCTCGCGCCGATGCCACCGTAAAACGGCGATCAGCGTCTTGGCGGCTTGGGCTGGCATCCGTCGCGCAGGCTGATAGGGTGAGCCCATGCGCATCCACCACGTCGCGATCATTGCCTCCGACTATGCGCGCGCGAAGGATTTCTATACCCGCATCCTGGGGCTTGAGGTGATCCGGGAAACGCACCGAAAGGAGCGCGACTCGTATAAGCTGGACCTGAAGGTCGGCGAAGTGCAGATCGAATTATTCTCTTTTCCCGATCCGCCGCAGCGACTGACAAATCCCGAGGCGCGGGGGTTGCGCCATCTCTGCTTTGCGGTGGCCGATTTGGATCAGATGCGGGCGGGCTTGCTCGACCATGGAGTGGAACTGGAAGAGGTTCGCGTTGACCCGACGACGGGAAAGCGGTTCTTCTTTTTCCGGGATCCGGATGGGTTGCCTTTGGAGATTTATGAAGAGTAGGTTGTGGAATCTACTGCACATGCGGCGACGCTCATAGACCGCCGCTACAGGGGGAATTTTTTCGATTTCCAGACAAAACGCCAGGGTTTGAGGGCCCAAAGTCCGGCGTAGTCGACGCCGATGCGTGGAGTGCGTTGGACTTCGCGCGAAGGAACGGCGATGCCACGATCCTCAATCCAAATGGTTTCGCCAAGGAGATCGTGGCGATTATGCTCCATGGTGATGCCGAGGGCGGCGCAAACGCGTCCGGGGCCGCTGGCCCAATCTTTTTCGCCAATGCCCGCGCGACGCTTCCGCACCAGGTCGTGCCCCGCCGTGATATGAACGGCACGGACGAGAACGGCTTGGGGAACATCGAGTGGGCCGGTGACGATGTTGAAAAGACGATGCATGCCGTAGCAGAAGTAGACGTAGGCGACCCCGCCGGGCGCAAACATGATTTCCGTTCTGGCCGTGCGCCGGTTGCCGAAGGCGTGACTGGCGGCGTCCTTGGTGCCGCCGTAGGCTTCGGTCTCGGTGATTATGCCCTCGGCATAGCCATCGGGCGCCTGGACGCAGAGGATTTTGCCGAGGAAGAAGCGGGCGGCACGGGTAGGCCGCGGATCGGCATAATCTTCCCGTGTCAGCTTTTTTCCGGCCATTCCCCATTTTAGACATGAGGGACATGAAGCACATGAAAAATCCATCTCCCCTTCATGTCTTTCATGTTCCTCAGGTCTAAAACCGCCCCTCAACAATCTTGTCAATCCCGTCGATCTTGTCCAAAGTTCCCCTCCCCCTATGCCTACTCCCACGCACGCCATCTGGCCCGCCCTGCCCCCGCAACTCGCGAATGACATCCTCCTCGCCGTCCAAAAGACGAACAAGAAGCTCTACAAGACGGCCCTTGAAGTGATGGCCCCACGCATGGGAATCCGCGTGCCCATCCTGATTGAAATGCCCAAAGCGCAGCGTCACGCGACCTGGATTCAAATCCTTTCCCGGCCGGAGATGGAGGTATTGAGCTTTAACCTGCTTTCCACCTGGCTGGTCGAGACCCAGACGCCGATGTTATGCGCCTGGCTGGATGCCCTGGGCATCGAGCATGCGGCCAATGGCTGCGCGGACAATTTCCCTCCGGAGCCCTCCGCCGCGGTGTTGAAGAAGGGCGTGGATACCCTCCTGAAGCAATTTGACCCGGTGGTGGTCAGCGTTTATTTGCGGAGCTTCAACCAGATCGATGAGACGCAGTGGCCCGCGCTGGATGAGATCCTGAAATCGGATGAGCGTCTGCAACTGAAAGTTCCGGCCTTAGCCGGGGCGTGAGAGAAGAACCGTTGCGCGGCGCGCAACGGCTACCGAAGGCAGGGAGGCCCCGTCGCACGGAGTGCGATGGCTACCTTGGAAGGCATCGGCGCTACGAGGGAGAATAATTATCGGGCATTGAGCATTTGACGAATGACCGCCTGCCATTACGCTACTAATTCAACCTTTAACCGAAAATCATATGGCTCATAAATACGAAAACAAACAAGCTGCCCTCCTCGCCAAGGTGAAGGGCAAGACTGGCAAAATCTCCGACAAAACCCACGAGGAGCACCTCAAGCTCTACACGGGCTACGTCAACAAATCGAACGCGCTGCTCGAAGCCATCGAGAAGCTCGGCACCCCCGATCCCGCCGATGCGGCCGTGGCAAATCAGATTGCCTCGACCATCCGCAACCTGAAAGTCGACCTGACCTTCGCGCTGGGCGGCCTGAAGAACCACGAACTCTACTTCAACATCCTCGGCGGCGACGGCAAAATCTCCGGCAAGTTCGCGGAACTCGTTGATCGCGACTTTGGTTCCTTCGAGAACTACAAGAAGGATCTGAAGGCGACCGGCATTGCCGCGCGCGGCTGGGCCTGGACCGGCATCGATGCCGATACCGGCAAGCTGTTCAACTACATCGGCGATGCCCAGAACACCTATCCGATCTGGGGCGTCACGCCTCTCCTCGGCCTGGATGTGTACGAGCACGCCTACTATGCGGATTTCTTCACGGCCCGCGCCGGTTACATCGACGAGTTTCTGAATTTCGTCGATTACACCGCGGTCAATGCCTTGTTACCCGCCTAAAGTTTAGGGGCTTATTCCCGCCCCGGCCTGCTCCTCTGTGAGCAACGCCGGGGTGGGCCGGAGCTCGGGAAAGTAGGCAAAGATTCCCGTGGCTAAGGTCTCCGCGAGGATCTCGGCATAAACGATCCGGGGTGAACCGACGCCCATGGTTTTGTTCACGTCAAAAAGAACCGGTCGGCCATCAGCGATGGCGTAGTCAATTTTTCCGTAGTCCATCTTCAATCGGGTTCTGACCTCCCGGATGGCCTGAGGAGGAGCTATGGCCCTTTCCGGCGCATAGGTTCCGACCGTGAAGATGGGTTTCTCTGAGATTTCGCAGCTATAGAATTCGCTCTCGCCCAGAAAGTACCATTTGCGCTGGAGGTATTTCTCCCCCACCCGCTCCGGAGAGAATTTTTCCACTACCAGGTCGGGACAATTGAAGATTTCCTGCGGGACTTCGGCCAAGGCGTTGTAGATGCGGTAGTCATCCTTGCTGCGAATCCGGTATGGATAAGACTCGGCAGGATCGCCAAAGAGCTTCCAGTAGGCACGGAGCAGGAGATTATTTTTGTGGGGCAACCGGCGTCGATTCAGCTCGGGAGCCCCTGCGGAGTTATGCGAGGTCTTGACGATGACCGCCCCACCATAACCCGGATCTTGTGAGACAAGATTGGTGCTGCAGGTACGCTTGCTAATATCACTAATTCCGACATTGATCACCCGCGGGTAGTGCCGGGCAAAGTCCAGGTACTCCTCCGGGACAACGGAGGCATCGACATGGACAATCATGGCGTCGGCAGCGATACGCTTTTTCGTTCCGTAAATTTTTTTCACGGTGAAGCCGAGCTTTTCCCACTCCTCGGAAATGCAACCGATTAAGTAGGGGGTGGGTGAAGCTTCATCACTTTCGTGATGAAGTATGGCAAGGATCGGGCGAGCGGACATCGTAGTTGGGCAATTAGTAGTGGGTAACAGAGACAGGCTCTGCTTTGGTTTTAAGCTCGGGGAAATAGGTAAAGATCCCCTTCGCCAGGATTCCGGCATCTTCTTTACCCCGCACCGATTGCAAGCTGGTCACCCCGGTCGTCTTGTTGACGTCAAAGAGAACCGGCTTTCCCTCCCGCATCACGTAATCAATTTTCCCGTAGTCGAGGTGCATATGCTCCCGCAAATCGTAGATCATTTGCGGCGGCGGTTCGGCCAGTTCAGGGGCGTCTTCTCCGCTCATGAAGACAGGTTCAAGGGAAACTTCGCAACGCGCCACCTTGACGTCTCCAAAAAAGTAACATTCCCGCAGGCAGTAATATTCTCCATGTCGCTCCGGGACAAAAGGTTCAACGACCAGATCGGGACTTTGCAGGAATTTGGCGGGAACCTTATTCAACGAGGGGTAAATTCGATAATGCTTCTTGTCCCGTATGCCAAAAGGTTGATCAGGATCGCTATCCGAAAACAATCTCCGGCGCAGACGCTGCCAGAAGCTTTGACCTTGCAGCGTATAACGGCTGAAGGCTTCAGGCGCACCGGAGGAATTCAAAGAGGTTTTTATGATAACCGGACCGGGGTAGTCGTCTCCGGATCGAAGGAGATTGGGGCTGTAGGAACGTTTTCGGATATCGGTAATCTTTCCGTTGATGACCAACGGATAGCGATGGGCAAACTCCAGGTAGTCTTCCGGAACGACCGATAAATCGACATGAACCAGCACGGCGTCAGCAGGGACAAACCGTTCTGTCCCATAGACATGGATAACATTAATTCCCCATGCTTCCCAAAAAGGAGTCATGAGCATGACCAAGTGCTTGTGCGGGGCGAAAGCGTGAGCCTTGTGATGAAGTACCGCAAGGGTAGGACGAACTGACATATACTAACATCACCATTGAGGCGATGCCGAGTCAATCAGTACCGACAATTATTTCGGTGGCCTATCCTTTGGAGGAATTAGGCGTGGCCAATTTCTTGACGATTTCCACCGGGTGATGCGGGAGCCCGGCCAAGGCCAGAATGGCAGCACCCAACATGGTCCCCGTAATGGGGAATGGCAGGGCGACCAAAAATGCCCCCATGAAAGCCTTACCCAACGCTGGCCCGACGGCATCTCTCGACCATTTGATCTGGACGATATAAACGAGGATAAAACTGATGAAAAACGCCAGGATGCACATGAGGGGCAGTGCCATGAACCCGGTCAGGAAATCGGTTCCGAAGGCGAACCAATCCAGCCCGAGAATGATCACGCCACTGGCGGGATGGTAGAAGGTACGAAGCCCGGAAAAAGGTGGCAGGGAAGCCGGGGATTCGGTGGAAAGTGGTTGCGCGGAGGTCTTGGTAGCGTCCTTGGGCAAAGGAGGCAGGACATCGACGGTCACTTCCTTCGTGGGTGAGGAACCTGCACTCATGAAATTACAGTAGCATATTCCGGTCCCGTGTCAGGCGATACCAGTCACCGCGAAGAGGAAAATCAGCAATAGGATCATCGTTCCTACGGTGATCATGCCCCAATACGCCAGCCGCGGAATCCGCTCGATACACGACCCGGAAACGAAGGAAAGGCCGGCTAAGGCCAGGAAGCTCGTGGCGTAGAAAATAAGACTAAAATCGCTGAAGGCGGCGAGATGCGTTCCAATCTTGAAGTAAGCCAGAACCGGTAAGATCAAGGCTAGTAACCAGAAAATCCAGAAGGCCAGTTTCAACAGAAGGAACGAAGGCTTCTGAGCGGTCATTTGATCGGAGGTTTAAGCGAGGTCTCAGGCTTCTCCAGATCCAGCAGATGAAGATCGAGCGCCTCAACGGAAATCTGGATTTCGATCAGGGAAAGGGTCAGGGACCAGATCATGGCCAGGACACTGACTGAGAAAGCGATCTCCGCCGCGAAGAGCAGTTTCCAAAAAACCAGAAAGACACAAACCGTGCAGACGAGAAGGCTGAAGACCCCTGCGAATTGCATATTCCGCACCAGGTGGATACGTCGTCTCAGGGTTTCGATCTGGAGCAAGTACCGCGGATCGGGAGCTGTTTTATAATTGGCATGCAATTGCCGGATGACATGAGCCAAGGCGAGAAAACGGTTGGTGTAGGCCAACAGCAATAATGATACAGCCGGAAATAAAACGGCTGGAGTGGTGAGATTGAATTCCATGGTGCGCGTCGAGGTTGGCTTTGGTTAATCTTCGCCCGAACCGCTCCGGATACGCACGAGAAAATCGACGGCCTGGGAGGAAATCGAGGCGGAGCGGTATTCCGTCTCCTCATGCGCCCGGAGTTTCAGGGGAACCCAACTGCCCTTATTCAGTGCATTGCCCGTGCTGTCCTTGTAAATCGTCTGTACTTCCAGGTAGAGCGTCTGGTCGGTCTTATTTTTCATTCCGGCAAAGACGGAGAGGAGATTGTTTGCCGTGGGCTCCGACCCAACGCGGAGAATCTCCAGCTTTCCTTTCAAGGTGGGGTCTGTGACATCGAGATTATCAAAACTCAACCCGGCATCAGGAACGCCATTTCCTCCCCCCGCTGCCGTGCTGCTGGAGTCTGGCGATGCGGAAGGAGCCGGTGCGGTCGGAGGCTGAGTGGGAGCAGGCGCCGAATTACGACTTGGAGCAGAGCTGACGGATGATGCGGGTTTGACCGGGCTAACCGTAACCGGCTTGGCTGCTGGAGTTCCGGGTGCAGCCGTGCTCGCGGAAGGAACCGCTCCATCGTCACTCGGAAGCGTTGGACCGGGATGGGGATAACTGCACCCGGTAACAAGCCAGACGCTGACCAGGGTCAGGAGAATCTGCCTCGCTTGAAGTGGGGAAGTTAGGGCACGCATCACATCCTCCGGAAAATGATGGCTACTGAATCCCGGTATTTCCAGTTCCCTCTGCCGGAGGAGGAGGCGATGAGGCATCGGGAGGCGCTGTGGGTACCCCATTCGGCTGAGGATTGGGATCAGGAATGGCCTGCGGCGGTGGCGGAGCCGTAGGCTGGTCTGATTGATCTTGTGGAGGAACATCCGAGGTCGCCTCCTTGCGAATCCGATAGAGGCCATCAAAGAGCACCTCTTTGGTGTGGATGTCGACAAACTCAACTTGGATCCGATAGAGCGGATCCTTATATCGTCCGCGAAGTTCCGCCAGGATTTCGTAATCAGGTTCCGTGCTGACGGCGGGTGTCGCAGCAGCAGCCGCGGCCTGCTTCTTCTTGCTCTTCTTCGGCGGCGCGACGACGAGTTGCGGAAGGGTTCGCTCGACGAAGCGGAGCTTTTCCCGGGTCAGAAGAAGGAGACGATCCCGCAGAAGATCGGTATAGGGCTGGGTATCGACGGGCACGGGTCCCTTGACGATGCTGGTAACCCCGGTGAATTGCACCAAGGGCGGAGTCGTGGCATTGGCTACGACTGGCAGGGCCATGATGGCGTGGGAGACTTCCTGGCCCACGATGGCGATGTCGTCCACATCGGTGGTTGGACGGGGCTCGCTGCCGGGAGGTGGCTGGGCAAAGCGTGAGCCCGTCGTATCATCCGGGGCGACGCAGGCTGCCAACGCCAGCACGCAGGCGGTCAAAGTGGCACCCTGCATTATTCGTCTCATGGGATTCAGATTCCGGGCAAAAGTCATACAGCGCAAACACTAACAAAAGGTCTTCCAAACGACGATAGAAAGATTTGTTACCGTGTTGAAAGCCTTTCCCGCGGCGATCCTGCCCAAAACGCCGCCTCTCTATAAGTTCCGCTTTTCACGTTCCAAATCTAAATCCAAGCCCAGGAGTTGCGCCACACGCGTCGTTCCGTACTATTGAGAAGAAAGCGGACAGATCGCTCCTCCACTCCATCATGCCCAATCCTCCTGCTCCCGGCCCCTCCCTCTATCGCTGGCCCATCCGAGTTCTGGCCATCTTATTGGTCGCGGCTTTCGTCTATCGTTTTTCGGCACCGGCACCCCCCCCCCATAGCGTCAATGAAGCCTCTGAATTACGGAAGTATTCCATTGTCCCGCCCTTTGTCCTGACGGAGCGGAGCGGCAAGACGATCACCAATAAAGACCTGGCCGGAAAAATCTGGGTGGCCGATTTTGTTTATACGACCTGCCCCGGCCCCTGCCCGCTCATCACGGCGAGCATGGTGAAGGTACAGGACGCCGTGGCGCACGATCCGCAGGTGCAATTGGTCAGTTTCACGGTCGATCCGCTGACCGACACTCCCGCCGTCCTTTCCGCCTATGCGGATAAATTTGGCGCAGATCCCTATCGCTGGTGGTTCCTGACCGGGCCGGAAAAGCCGCTCGATAATTTGATCGAGAATGGCTTTCTCCAGGTCGTCGAAGACAACCGGGGCCAACCGCCGCAGGAGGGGCAATTCACGGTGACGCACAGCACCAAGCTGGCCCTCGTCGATGCGGAAGGTTACGTGCGCGGGTTCTTCGATGGCGTCGGAGCCGATGGCCGCGCCGATCTGCTGAAGGCGATCAAGACTCTGGAGACAGAGGAAAATCATTAACCCAAACCCTGCCCTATGACGACTGCTTCTGTCCTGACACCCAACGAAACCCGCACGCCCCTCAGCGTGATTGTCGCGATCATTGCGGTTAGTGCCTTGGCCAGTCTCTTTATTTGCTGGCTGGTTTATGCCCATGCCCCAGCGGATGTAACGGGGACGCATCTGCTTTTTCTGCCGGCGCTGAACGCATTCTTGAATGCGCTTTCCACAGTTGCGCTGGTCACGGGATTTGCCTTTATCCGCGTGCGGAAGATTGGGGCACACCGCGCGGCGATGTTCACGGCGTTTATTTTCTCGTCGCTCTTCCTCGCCTGCTATCTCACGAATTACGCGCTGCATGGTGAATCCCATTTTCATGGCCATGGCTGGATTCGCGGCGTTTATTTTCCGTTGCTCATCTCACACATCGTTCTCTCCGTCATCGCGCTGCCGATGATCCTGATCACGTTCTTCCTCTCGCTCACGGGTCGTTTCCCCACCCACAAGAAACTCGCACGCTGGACCTTTCCGATCTGGCTTTATGTGTCGGTCACTGGGGTAATCGTTTACGCGATGCTGGCGACGTATCGGTAAAACATCTCCCTACAACTTCCGTCATTCTGAGCTTGTCGAAGGATCAGCCCCCGGTGATTGGAGAATTATCTGATAGCTCAGGATGACAGAAGATTTAATGAAGCCTTTACTGGCTTTTTTGGCATGAGCGAGTAGTCTTTTTTTAGAAGCTAAGCGCAAAAGAAAGTCCCTAGACAGGATACCGCGCGAGGTTAGATTTCAGGAACGTTCTTTGAAAGATTTTTGCCGGAGGACATGGTTCTCCGGCACCCAATTTACCCTGGGGTGTGCGTGCTGTGGGCCTATGTCTTTCGTCCTATAAACACGAAACAGGAGGCATCAAGTCGCTGGTTTAAACGCCACGCCTTCGCTGGAAGGCGGGATCACCACGGCCGTCCCCGACCTATAGTGAGGGTCGAAATTCCTGCCCACCACGGCTCTCCCGGGGTAATTTTTTTTACCAAGCA
>CAIPBM010000084.1 GCA_903863295.1 uncultured Verrucomicrobiota bacterium
AGATCCGCCGAGCTGTCCTCACTGACCGAGCCGAGCGGGACATAATTCGGCAGACCGGGGAGCGTTCCATCCGCCTGCTTGACGCGTACGCCCAGCCAGCGGGTCGCGCCCGTGGTCGAATCAACGATGCGGAGCGACGCACGCCCTGCGGCCAGGCCCTTGATCTGCAGGGTCGTAGCGCTGTTCATTTGAAAGCTGATCACGGAGCTGTTGTTGGTCGACAATTGGATGCTCCCCGACGCGCCGGTCACCATCTGGACGGTGAAGGTGCTGTTGGTATTCAAGGGAATGGTGACTTGTCGCGCCTGCATGGGACTATCCACCGACTTGATCACGATCGTGCTTGCGCCATCCGATTCGTAAGGTACCGAGACGCTCACCGACGATCCCGCCGCATTGCTCAGCTTGACTTGATAGAGATGCGCGGCATAAGGCCGATTGCCGATGTGGAGCGAGTAAGTCTGACCACCATTCACGCTCGCCGGAGCCTGTCCGCTGGCGTAGGTCTTGCCGTCTTCGAGCAAAATCCACGAGGTCGCATCCGGACCACTCCATTTGGACCACTGCACATTATAGCCGCCATTCGTCCAATCCTGCAGGACCGACAAGCTCGGCACGCCCGGCACTCCGGCTGTCGCCGCTCGCGACGGTAAACTGAATCCCAGTAAAGCGAGAAGAACCACGATGAAGGTGAAATGCACCCCGGCACGAACTGATGTTTTTGACATGACGAACTCCTATCTGTTGTTGATGAATGGATCAGCGATCCACGTTTATTCTTATGCAGGGAATTAATGCATAAATTCTGCCAAATGGTTTTATCGCGCTGACTGCTTCGCGCTTAACCAATCGTGAGTGCGTCCGATTTGGGCCTTTTAACTGCGATGAAAATCAAAAATTAAAAGCAGCCAATTCCCGATTTATGAGAGGTAACATTCCATCTTCTTTATCTTAAAACCTTGATGGAAATAAGCTCAAACGCATTCCAGCTCATCTCTCTGACAAGAGCGTCATTTCGATATTGTAACCCAATGACGCAAGGCTCGATCACCATCGCCTTATCGATTTTCTGACACTCGTCACCCCAAGCTGAATCAATTTCCGACAGGAGTGTCGTTGGTTGAGTCAACACAACGACCGTTAAAAACTCGACCGACCAGCGTCAAACGCTAGATCAGTTCTTTTAGCCCCGAAGGGGCTTGCCAAACCCAGCCCAGGGCAACGCCACATCGCGTCTCTTATGATGAGCGTTACGTATGGGACTAACCTCCTTACCAATTTAGATCGCCCTTTCAGGGCTCTTGGTTTTGACAATCTATTCCCAGGGCGTTGCCCTGGGCTGGGATTAGGGCGCCCCGTTGGGCTCTGAGTAACCGCGAGCTCCAACACTTTCAAACATTATCGCGCCTACGCAAGCGCTGAAGGAGCAAGTCAATTGTACGGATTCTAAACTCCTTCCAGCCTACGGCTCCAAATCGGGAAACTGACGACGGATGGTCTGGATTTCCATCAGGTAAGTGAGGCGCTCGTTCACAGAAAGCTCATCGGATTTGACCGCGAGATTCAGGAACTGCAGGCGCTGCTGTTTCCAGCGCTTCTCCACATTTTTCACCAGCTTGTCCGCATAGGCCTCGGCTGAGGTCTCAACCGGAAGCGGCGGAGGATCGAAAAGCAGGCCGGTCAGATAATTACTGGTACGTTCATCGCATTCCTCCATGAATTGCATCGCGTCCTGCCAGGCATCGTGGGCATGAGCATCCAGTAACTGCTGCACCACCTCCGCCCCGCTTAACCCTTCAATCCACGCGGGCGTCAGTTGCCGACTCACCTGTGGAACCAAGTCGGGTGTTGTCAGCAGCAGCGAAAGCAAAGCCTCGATCAGCTTGTCCGGCTGCAGCGGTTCCATGGGCACTTCCGCAACGGACTCCGCGGACGATTCCTGTTCGACCGACCCCAGATTGTGCCGCTGGTACATGGTATCGCTTTCCCGGCGAATTTGGGCCTCCGCCTTACGGACTTCCTCCTCCAGTACAGTGCGCGATACCTGCAATCGCCGCGCCACATCGAGAAGGAAGCTCTCCCGCTGCACGGCGTTCGGAATCTTCGCGATGACCTGCGCCATCTTTTGCGCCACGACGCCCCGCCCCCGCGGACTGGAGATATCCTCCACCTCGCACGCCGTGTCGAGGAGATGCCGGGTGTAATCCTTCGCCTCGCGCAGGATCGTTTCAAATACTTCCACGGGCTGTTTGCGCAACAAGCTGTCGGGATCCTCCCCCTGCGGAATCCGCGCGATGCGGACTTGGAGGTCTTCCTTCAGCAGGACGTCGATGGTCTTTTGCGCCGCATTTTGCCCGGCGCGATCCGCATCGAAGCAAATGACGACTTCCTTCCGCGCCGCCCGTTTGAGCAGACGCGCGTGTTGCTCCGTGAACGCCGTCCCCTGCGGCGCGACGACATTGCGAATCCCCTTCTGCCAACACCGCATCAAATCGATCTGCCCTTCACAAAGAATCGCGCTCTCGGCCTCAATGATGGCCCGTTTCGTTTTGTTCAGGCCGAAGAGAATCCGGCTTTTGATGAACACCGGCGTCTCGGGCGAGTTGACATATTTCTGCGCCTTCGCCTCCGGATCGAGCAGCCGTCCGCTAAACGCGACTACCTGCCCGGAGTCATCGTGAACGGGAATCATGAGCCGTCCGCGAAAGAAATCGTAAGTCCGCCCTGATTCGGATGTGGCCACCAGCCTTGCGGTTTCGAGCGCCTCCATGCTGTAGCCGGTGTTCTGCGCCCATTTCATCGTCGCATCGAAACTGTCCGGCGCATACCCCAGCCCAAATTCCTCCGCCAGCGAATCGGGAAAATCCCGGCTCCTCAGGTAGGCCCGGGCCGGCTCCGCTGCGGGATCGGAATGGAGCAACTTCTGCCACCAGGCTGCCACCGCTGCGTTCAGGGCCAGCAATTCCTCGCGCCGACTCCGCGCCAACGGATCGTGCAAGCCACTCGCCTCCGGAATGACAATTCCCGCGCGCTGGGCCAATCGCCGGATCGCCTCAGGAAAGGTCATGTTCTCCATCAGCATCAGGAACTTGAAGACATCTCCACCATGACCGCTGCTAAAGCACTTGAAGATTTGCCGGGTGGGATCGACGTAAAACGAGGGCGTCTTTTCTTTTTGAAAGGGACTCAGCGCCTTGAACTTAGCCCCCGATTTCTTCAGCGGGACATAGCCGCCCACCACGTCGACAATGTCGCTGGCATGGCGCACCTGCTCGACGATTTCGGGGGGAATGATACCTGCCATGACGTCTCTGTTTTAGATCATAATTCCGACAATGCCATCCTCCTCATTTCCTTCCCCAAGTCACGTAAACAGTTGCGGATGCCGAGGGGGACTGGTAAGCATTTTTTGTGAGTCGTTTTATCTTTGCCCTGGCGCTCGGGCTCCTGGCGGCGAATGAACATGGCTTTGCCGACGCCCATGTCGTGCAAAAATTCGACGGGGTAGACTCGAATATTTCCACGGCGACTTTCACGGTTCAAGACAAGTGGGAAGTCCTCTGGTTTTCACCACGTCCAATGAATCTCAGCGTCCTCTCGACCGATGGCACGGTGGTCGCGGGCATCCATGGCGTTTTCAAGGGCTCCCTCTATATACCCAAAGGCGGAACCTTCTATATTCAGCTCAATAGCGATCATCCCGAGATGAGGCTTCCCTGGCATCTCGTCATTGCCGAGGTAGCCAATGGCGCGACCCTCAGCGGCGCGGATGCCAACCCGATGCTGGCCACGCCGGGAGACTCTAACTATGCGCTGCCCACTTCCGTGCTCGCACCCGGAGCGGTGTCCCAATCGTCATCACCGACTCCCGGCAACACTCCGCCCGGCCAGAATCCCAATACCGTCTCTACTCCCCAGACCAATCCCGCAACGGCGACTCCCTTCAAGCTGACTGATGACCAGGCTCGCGCCGTCGTGCTGATCGTCGGAGACAACGCCGAGGGGACAGGCTTTCTCGTCAAGACGCCGGATGGCCCGGCGGTCGTCACGAACATTCACGTCATCGCGAACAACCCCAACCTCAAGGTGACGACAAATACGGGCGCCGTCGTCAATGTCCTCTCCGTCAAAGGTGCCTCGGATCGCGATCTGGCGCTCCTCTCGATCCAGGATGCCAACTACAATTATCTGGATGTTTCGACCGACATCAGCCGTTCCGTGCAACCCGGCGATGAGGTCATCACCCCCGGCAACAGCCAGGGCGGAGAAGTCATGCTCAACACGTCCGGGAAAGTGCTGGGCATCGGGCCGGAACGCATCGAATTCGACAATCCGATTTACCACGGGAACAGCGGCGGCCCCATCTTCCATACCAAAAGCGGCAAGGTTCTGGGCGTGGTCACGGAGGCGATCAAGGTGGACACGTCGGACGACCTGGACAAGGCCTCCTTTTCCAGCCGCAACTCCGCCATTTCCGGCTCCATGCGCTATTTCGGGCTGCGACTGGACACCGTTTCCTCCTGGATCACCATCGACTGGCACCGTTTCCAGAACGAAACCACGTTCCTCGATCAATTCCACAAGCAAAGCCTCTGTCTCGATTCCTACCTGAATGCCCCGGACAATAGTAATGGCCAGGGAGACTCCACCAGCGCCGGGGACGCGAATGCCAATCTATACAAAACTGACGACCGGATCATGAAGGCCAACAATGGTTACACCCAGCAAGCCTCGGGGGCTGATATTGCGCAACGCATCCAGGCGGCCCGGGGGTTGGTTTTTGATCTGCAGGGAATCGCCGATCTCGACATGGATCAAATCCAGAACATGAACAACTTCTATACCTTCAATCAGGACCGGGCCCGCCAGGAACTGGCCTATCGCAAGGCGCTAAAGAAGGAACTCGACGCCATCAGCAGTAACGTTGATCGCCTCGGCAGCCTGCCCCGGTCAAATAATTAGGCACTCGTCCACCCTTAGCATCGGCTTACCGCTTCATCCCCCCGTTGGCCCGGACAACTCGTTGTCCGGATGCGCTCCGCGCACAGGAAGCGATGCCTTCCATTCCTACTCTATCCGTTGGCTCAGCTTCCTTGCCATTGAATTCAACGCTTTCAGCGTAGCGAATGGGTGGCAGGGTTCCCAGGGTAGGCGTTGCTACGCCAACCCTGGGCTATAAAATGGCCACCCCTTTGGGGTGGCTACAGAATTTCTGAAGAGAGTCGCGTATGAGGCGTGACGTGGGCAGCCGGCTTGGAAGCGCCCCACAATGCCCAGAAGAGAGTGCCAAGGAGGAGAATCGAACTCCTGACCAAGGGCTTATGAGTCCCCTGCTCTACCGCTGAGCTACCCTGGCAGTTCCGGCAACGATCCGATTGAATCGCGGAGAAATAGTATGCCCTGATTGTGCGCCGAGGCAAGCAGATCAAGCAGAAGAAGTGCTTCGACTTGCCAGAGAGCCGCTAAGCCTGGACTGCATCGACCTGAAGCAGCCGCGCCGCGCCTTGGTAGCTCTCAACTCTCCCACGCACGGTCAGGGTGGCATCAAGCCATTGTTTCGCTGGCTGGTCGAAGGCCGCCGGGTAGATACATCGCAAATCGGGCAGGTTGCCGCCGTCAATGCGGCGCAGGTCAAACCGCCGCAGGTCGAGATCGATCGCGCGCACCTGGCCGCGAAGCTCCAGGACTTCATCACCCAGCACGGGCTGTTCGAGCCAGGAGCGCACCTGAATCCGGGTTTGTGGCGTGAGCAGGCGCCAGGCTCCGGGGCGCATGGCGCGGCCCCCGATTTCCAGGGACGAAACGCCGCGGCGTCCCGAAGGCGCAAGCTGCCCGACGGCGCTCAGCGCGGCATCGCGTAGCTTCGGATCGGCAAACTCCCCGCGAATCAACTCATAGGCGTTCGGCTCGTTGATGTGCTCCGTCACCGCCCCCAGAGTTTCCAGGGCCCGTCGCGAGGCCGCAAAAAGAGGATCGCCAGAGAGGACGACATAGCCCGGGTTCGGTTCCGGCAGGCAGAAGCCGAGATAGAGGCTACCCTTGGCAAAGGAATTGAGGCCGAGGTCGATTTCCTTCGGCAACTCCACCGCTTCATTGAGCGAACTTACCAGCGTGCGGATCATACTGCCGACCTGTTTGCGGACATCACCCATGATGGAGGTGACGAGGGAGAGCCGGGGATTTTCCGTCTGGAGGCCATCGCCATCGAGGTGCATGACGAGATCCGCGTGATCCAGCGTCCGGGCCACCGGCATGTCCTTCTCGTAAATCTCATCCAGCAACCGGTAATAAGTCGCACACGATCTTTCCATCATCTCATCACTTCCACCCGATTCGACGACCAGCCGCTGCATGGCGGCGATCTGCTGGTGAAGTAGGTTGGCGCGGCGTTGCAACAATCCCGCCCAACTGGAAAAGACGGCCTCCTCGCTCATAAGGTGATGCGGACGATACCCTTTCTCGCTCCTTCACGAAGCCCCAGGGGGGCGGCATCCTGTGGACGCAGGTACTGGAAGAAACGGCGAAAGTCACTCAGTCCGCCGGGAAAGCCTTCGCACCAGAAATGAAGATGCACGGAATATTTCTCAAGAATCGTATCCAGCCCCTGGGCAAAATAAGGCTCCATGGCGAGAAAGGCATCCGGGCCGTAGGACACGCGTGTCTGCAGGATCACGTCGATATCTTCCGGTGAAGCCTTGTTGGTGATGAATCCGCCATCAATATAGACATGAGAGAACTTACCGCTGGAAATGACCTGACGCAAAAATTCTTGCAACCTTTCCCACAACAGCGCGCGGCGTGGATTGATCACAAAGCGCTCCACCATGATTTCCATCGTCGTCTCATGCACGCCCTCCGGGAGATAGCCGTGGTAATTAAACGGTGGAAGGGGTACGTCGCGTTGCATGATAAGACCTGACAAGAAACTAGGCAAAAACGGGGACAAGAGGCGAGCCCCCTTTCCAACTCTATTTGGACTTGGAAAAGCGCACCATCCAGCAGGCCCCGATGATCACCGACCAGGCGCAGGCCTGCGCCCAAAGGAGAATCGCCACCACAGAACCAAGGGCGACATAGGCCGGGCTGGTGGCGAGAAGCTTCGGCACCAGGTAGGCAAAGGCCATGCTGCTTGCCACCCAGCCGCAGGAAGCCAGCAGACTACCTTCCACGATGAGCGTGGTGCTGTACCGCTTTGTGGGGACAAGGTAGTAGGTAAGAAAAAAAGTGCCAAATAGCGCACCGATGACGATGAGAATCTGTGTGACTTTCACAATATCGGTCGTGAGCGCAGGAAAAATGAACCGGTTGGAGATGTCCTGTAATTCCGCTGTCTCGACGGCGGATATGGAAATCAATAAGAGCAACATCATCCAGATCAGCAGCAACGCAAAGGTCTTGAACAAGACCATCCAGCTCCATCCCTTATGCAGGCGCGGATCGTCAAAGATAAACAGAAGCGTGCGGATGATCTGTTCCATCAGGTTGAAGGAGGTATAGGCCGCGAGGATAAAGCCGATCGTCACGAAATAGCCCTGCGCCGAATACGAGTGTTGCACGGCCTGAAAAATCCGCTGGGTATCCCGCGGGCTTTCCGAGGGAATGATGTCACTCAAGACTTGCGCGTATTGGGCCGCATACTTGGTTTGCTGGTCCAGCCGCGAAGAAATCTGCATGCCCAGGGCAAAGGTCACCGCCAGAAAGGGCACCATGGAGAGCACAAAGCAATAGGCCAGCGCGGCGGCGTAGGTGCTGAGCCGGTCCGCCTTCGTGATCAGTGAGGAGCCGTAGAGCCAATTGAACATAAGTCTCGGAAAACAGCCGAAAACTGCATCGTCTGGCTGAGATTGGCAATAAACGATTCTCCTCAATCTCGCAAAACCTGTTAATCCTTTCCGGAAATCATGCCCCGCTTCTTCATCACCGGAACCGATACGGGAGTCGGAAAAACCTGGTTTACCTGCTGGCTTGTCCGCGCGTGGCGAAAGCAGGGCTGGGATGGAATCGCCCTGAAGCCGATAGCCACGGGTGATCGCGAGGACGCTCTCGCGCTTCAAGCGGCCATGGATTCGCGCCTCACCCTCGACGAAATCAATCCGATCCACTTCCGCGAACCCGCCGCACCGCGGGTCGCCGCAGAGCTGGAAAATCGCGGGATCGATTTTGCCTCGCTCCATCAATCCATCGCCATGCACTCAAGCCGGTTCTCGCATCTCGCAGTCGAGGGCGTCGGGGGATGGCGCGTACCGCTGGCCCTTGACTATGACGTCCGCGCCTGGGCTCGCGATCTCGCCCTGCCCGTGGTGGTGGTCGCGCTCAATCGGCTTGGCGTGCTCAATCATGCCATTCTCTCCGTTGAAAGCATTCAAACGAGTGGCCTGACCTGTGCCGGCATCGTCCTGAACGATGGCCCGGGCGATCCCTCACCAGACTTCGATCTCGCCCGGAGGAACAACGCTGCTCTCCTGCGGGACATCCTTGGCGTGCCGGTTTTTGAGTTTGGCCGCGACGCTCAGGCCGCGGGCCAGATCCCGGCCTGGCTCGGGGGAAAAGAGGTCTAGGTTGGGATTGATGTCGTCACCCACTCGCGGCTCGACACCTGCCGCCAGCTTTTCTGCGGCGGTTCCCGCAATCATCCCCGCGTTGTCGGTGCAATAAGCCGGTTCCGGCATGATCAGGTCGATGCCTGCCTCGTAGCAGGCAAATTCGAGTTCCTCGCGCAGCATCTTGTTGCAGAGCACGCCGCCAGAAACCGCCAACCGCTCCACGCGGGCCTGCCCAACCGCCGCCACCGCTTTACGCACCAATACGTCGACGACGGCCTTTTGGAAGGACGCACATAAATCGTAGATCCACTCCTTGTCCGCCTGCATCATCGGACTCTTTTCAAAAAAGAAGCGAACCGCCGTCTTCAATCCGCTGAAGCTGAAATTGAGATTGTCCCGCTCGGGAAAACTGCGGGGCAGACCAAAGGCTTCCGCATTTCCTTTGGCAGCCATTTTTTCGATCTCCGGGCCGCCGGGATATGGAAGACCGATCAACTTGGCCACTTTGTCGAATGCCTCGCCGGCGGCGTCATCAACGGTCGAGCCCAGCTTCACATACCGGTCCCAGCCGAGGGCATGCACGAGCAAGGTATGTCCACCGCTCGCGATCAGTCCCACGAAAGGAAACTCGACCGCGCGCCGGTTCGCCAGAAAAGAGGAATAGAGATGGCCCTCGAGATGATTCACGCCAACCATCGGCTTGGACAGCGCAACGGCCAGGGCACGCGCATAGGAGTGTCCGATCAAGAGCGACGAAGCCAGCCCGGGCCCTTCCGTGGCGGCAATCGCATCAATCGCATCAAGCCCGAGGTTGACCTCGCGCATGACTTGCGGGACGAGCAGCGGTAGGTTGCGAAGATGCTCGCGCGTCGCCATTTCCGGTACGACGCCACCGAAGGGACGGTGCAGCGCAATTTGTGTGCTGACGACCTGCGCGAGAATATCGGTCGACCACGGGTTGGTTTCCACCAAGGCCACGGCCGTCTCATCACAGGAGGTCTCAATACCCAGAACGCGCATTTCGCCAGTCTAGGACGTTTTCGAGTCGATGGGAAGTACGCGATGGCTTCAGGACTTCAACCCTGCAATGGTTTCTCGAGATGATGATGCCGGAAACTTATCTTCAAGCAGAAGTGGTAAACGAGACCTCCGAGTAATCCTCCAAGGATGGGGGCCAGGCAGTAAACCGTCAGCCAACCCATTCCATTCACGGTAAAAGGCACCGAGCCCCAGCCTGCAAGCGCGGAAAAAAGCCTCGGCGCCAAGTCGCGGGCGGGATTGAAACAGGCCATGGTCAGCGGCCCGAGGATACAAATCAAGATGGTGACCGTAAGTCCGATGGCAGGTGCCGTGAGCACTTTGGGAAAGGCGATGTTGCGCTCATCCGTGATGCCCAGAATCACCAGGAGCAGCAACGCCGTACCGACCACCTCAGCGACGAAAGCTCGACCTTGAGGCATGATACTGGAGCCTTCCAGAGCGAGCGGTTTTCCGCCCGGGTTGGGAAAATATTCACCGAAGACCATGGCGCTGGCTTCACTGCCGGGTTGACCTCGAACGATGTGATGGGTGCTCTCGTAAACCGTAAGGGCATCAGTAAAAATGACAAAGAGTACCGCCGAAGCGAGGAAGGCACCCACCATCTGGGCGATAATGTAGGGGGCGATCTTCCAGGCCGGGAAGCGGCGATAAACGGCCATGGAAATCGTCACGGCAGGGTTGAGATGCGCGCCACTCAAGCCCCCGGTCAAAGCAATGGCGACCGCGATTCCCAACCCCCAGACGATTGCCACCTGGAAGACGCCAACCAGAGCGCCAGTCGTAACTGCCGTGCAGACGCTCCCGCATCCGAAAAAGACCAGGATGAAAGTCCCGAGCACCTCACCGACTAACTCAATCTTAAGCGGCATAGGACGACTTCGCCTTCAGTGCGTCCCGGAAGCCTAGGGCATAGGGCTCGAAAACGCGTTTAATCTCGTCCCTGACCCGGCGAAAAACTTTCAGGATTTCTTCATCCGTTCCGGAGGCGTGGGCGGGATCATCAAAGCCCCAGTGATAACGGTTCACCTGCCCCGGAAACATGGGACAGGCCTGATCCGCATTCCCGCAAACCGTGATCACCGTCGTTACTTGCCGATCCAAAAACGTATTCATGTGCTTGGAGGTATGGCTGGAAATATCGATGCCGATTTCGGCCATGACCTTGATCGCCAGCGGATGGACATAGCCCGCTGGCTTGGAGCCCGCGCTCTGGACATCGAAAATATCCCCGGCCACATGATGAAGGATGCCCTCCGCCATGTGGCTGCGGCATGAATTGCCGGTGCAGAGGATGAGTACGGTGGGCTTGGCGCTAGTGGTCATAAGGTGGTTACGGTCGTCTCGATCCTTTCTCTTTGGCCGATTTCTTTCGTTGCCTTGGCCAAGTTGAGATTCGTTAATTTATCAAAAGGCAGAGAGCAAAGCAGGTCGAGGCGTCGTTGGATTTGCAAGGCCACTTGCGTAAAGAAGCGGTGCTTATCCTCATCATTGCCCTCAAAAGCAGATGGATCGGGTGAACTCCAGTGCGCGATGATGGGTTGCACCGGCCAAACCGGGCAGCTCTCCTTGGCGCTATCACAGAGCGTGATCACGAAATCGAACTCACTATTCTTGAATTCGTCCCAGGATTTGCTCCGGGCATCCGTGATGTCGAGGCGGTATAATTCATGAAGAACGCGGAGTGCCATCGGGTGAACAACACCCTTGGGGGATGCCCCGGCACTATACGAATCAAAACGCCCCCGCCCGAGGCGTTTTATGATGTATTCCGCAAATATGCTGCGGGCTGAATTTCCAGTGCAAAGAAACAGGATTTTGAATGGCTTTAAGGATTTCATCTGGATGTTTTTTCACGGTTTTTTAAAAATAGAAAATTAACAGCATTTCGACTTACTTCCGCCACAGCACGAATCGCTTTCGATCTTGGCCTCAACCGGATCCTCGGAGCTGCAACACTCCTCTTCGCCTGAACCACAAGGGCCACCCTCGAGGCCACAACTCTCCTTAGCCAGGCAGTCGGTATGCTTGTTTTTCAAATGAAAGACTATCGCGTCGGATTCCACGTCTGCCCTGGCGATCGTGAACTGGGAAATGACCGGTGCCTCGTACTCGATTTCCACCGGCAAATTCAAATCGGGAAGAATCTCGTCCGCTAAATTAAGAATAGAGCCTAACTTGCCAGCTTCCAGCCGATGAGCTTCATCATTCACCGCGACCCACGCTTGGAGCACGCACGAGGAAGCGCTGCGGACGGTTCCCCCACAATCGATGAAGTCCTTCTTCACATGCCCCACCTCCGTGATGTGGTAATGGGGCGGGATATTGGTGCCATCCGGCAAAACAAAGCGCATGAGCTTATCGGGGTGAGTGGCGAGCACCTGCTTGAATTCGGTAATAGTCATAAAGTAGAGAAGCATGGGATTTGGAACGCTTCCGATCTATATTCGTATTGACGCATATTGTCAATCAACTATATTCATTTCAAATGAAGCTGGTTCAAATCTATCAGTGCCTTTGCGATGAGACGCGCCTGCGCATCCTGAATCTTTTATTGCAGCGCCCCCTCTGCGTCTGCCATCTCCAGGAAATTCTGGGGCGAACCCAGGCGCAGGTTTCCCAGCATCTGGCGCGGATGAAAAAAGATGGCCTGGTGAAGAGCCACCGGCATCACAACTGGATGATCTATTCCCTGCCCGATAAGCGATCCGGAGCACTTGTCGCTCACCTGAAGTGTTTGCAGGACTGCGCCCAAGAGGAGTCTCTCTTCAAGAAAGACCTCCTCCAACTCAAGAAAGTCCAGTCCACCTGCGGCTGGATCGATAAGCTGCCCCAGTCACAAAAGCTGGCCTGCTGCTGAGCGGTGGCTATCCGCTTTATTTGGTGTTAGGAGCCGCATCCGCCACCGTGGGAATGGGCACAGGCTGGTCTTTCTGAATCGCCGTTTTCCATGCGTAGTAGTCCTTAAAATAATCGGCCTGCGCACCTCCGGTTCCGTAGTGATTGGACAGCGGCATGATGTCCAATTTCTTAGGGGCCTTGATTTCATTATACGCGGCAATCACCCCGCCGGGGCGTGCCGCTTCGTCGAGGAGGGCCACCGCCACCAGCGAGGGGCAATGAATGCGCGAAGCAAAGTAGGCCGCATCAAAGTACCCCGCCGTCTCCTGAACTTTTTTCATGTCGCGACCTTTCGCTCCCCAGGGTGCGAGCCAGTAAGGCCAGCCAAACTGCCGCGGCGGATTTCCGAGCGGCCCATAGACATCGCAGCCCGCCGGAACCAGCACCATCATCCCGGTCACCTTCGGGCATAGGCCCGCCGTGACAAACGACTGCAGGCCACCCTGCGATGTTCCGGTGACAACCAACGTCTTACCATCCCAATCCGGCCGGGATTCCAGGTATTTTTCCGCCTGCACACAGCCGAGAAACATGCGCAGAAAGTAGGAAGTCTCCCGGTCTTCGCTGCCGATGTAGAAGTAATCCTTGAGCGCCCCAGCCTTGAGATTTTTGTAATAGTCATCCGATTCATCGATCGGCAGATCGTGTGCGCTGATATTGAGAGCCAGCCAACCCGGCATCGCCTGGGCGATCACCTGTCCTTTGTCCAAGCCATAGACGCCCGCGAATTGGAGCATGAGGATGGCCGGGAACTTGTCTCCCTTTGTCGGCCGGGCCAACTGGCCATGGACGTGCGTGCCGCGGATGTTATCCAGGGTGACCTTGTAATAATCAATTCCCGCGCTGTTTTTCACGCTGCTCACATCCACTTTTTCAACCACGGGATTGAGAGGCACCGCCGCCAATTCCTTCAGTTTACCTTGCCAAAAGGCACCGAAATCAGCCGGCTCGGGTACGGCAAGTCCGATATGATCGGGATCGTAGACCGCACCGCCAAAAGCGATGGCCAGTCCGTGCGGGGCGGTCGGGGAGTAGACTTGTGCCAGGAGAGCTCCCGGCTCCGCGCGAGTGGCGGTGATTGTGGCAGGGCCCGCGGAGAGATCGATGGTTCCCTTGGCTACGTCGGTAAGTCCATCCTTTTTCACGGTATAAGGCATGGCCGTCATACTCGTGCGGTCACCGGAAGTTATGTCGACCGTCCAGACCACATTTTCGTTCAGGGCGTAGATTCCATCCGCGTGATCCGGTTTAAGCGTAAGGACAGGACCATCCGCAAAGGCCAGAGAGGCAAAGGATACCGAAATGAGGACGCAAAAGAGCCGGGGGATCGCGAGCATCACCCTTGTTAGCAATCGCACCGCTCGAATCCCGCATAATTTCCATGCTACCAATAGAATTGACCTGGCTTCCGCTTCTACAAGCCGGTTCTTTAGAGGTACAACAAGCATGTCCCAACCACTCTACAAATTGAACAAAAAACCTATTGAGCTAATGATGGTGAATGTTACCTTCAAGCTAGTTGCCAGATTAATGCAATTGCATCGAACTGTTAACCGCTCAAAACCAAGATGACTCTGATCACCCGTTGCCTCATCAAGAAGCCATGGCGCGCCCGTCGGCGGGGTGGATTTACCTTGGTTGAGGTCGTCTTGGCCCTCGGTGTGGCCAGTTTTGGGTTGATCTCCATGATGGGCTTGCTGACGGTCGGCCTCAAGACCTTCCACGATGCGATGAGTGCCACGACGGAAACGGAAATCGCCCAGCAGATGGCCAATCAGCTGCAACTTGCGAACTATTCGACGATCAAGTCGGCCACGACACCCACGACCTATTATTTTACCCAGGAAGGGATCCAAACCACCGCAGCCAATGCCGTCTACTACGCCCAGGTGGCCCCGCCCACGGTTCTTACCGTTCCCGGGGCGACCACGGCGACGTCCTTGAACACGTTGACGTTCGTCGTCTCGATCTGGAGCGTGAGCTCTCCTCAGACCATTAATGCGATTCCCATCCAAATTGCGAACAACGGGTCTTAGGCACCGCGATTCTGTCAACAGTCGTCCGCGTGGCGGTTTCACACTGGTGGAGATCATGGTGGCCACGGTGATACTTATCCTGATCCTCTTGCTTGTCCTGTCGATCACCGACCAGACAAGCAAGATCTGGAAGCATTCCACGGCGGAAATTCAGTCCTTTCAGAATGCCCGCGCCGCCTACAGCACCATGACCCAGCGCTTGAGCCAGGCCACCTTGAATACCTATCTCGATTACTACGATAACAGCTCTCCACCGTCTCCGCGCACGCCCGCCAACGCCTCGACATTTACCCCGAGTTACTACGCCCGTAATTCCAACCTCCATTTTGTAAGCGACCAGGCTTCCACCCTGATTCCGGGCACCGCCACCTTGCATCCCGGTCATACCGTTTTTTTTCAAGCTCCCCTCGGGTTTACCTTGGACTCCACAAATTACGGAGGCCTCCCCAACATGCTGAATGCCTGCGGTTATTTTGTGGAATTCAACACTGACAAACCGTATCTCCCTCCCTTTCTCACCGGTTCCTCCGTGGTTCAGGAACGCTATCGCTATCGCCTGATGGAGTTTCTCCAGCCGACGGAAAATAATGCGATATATTCCCTGCCCTCGACCGGCTCCGCTTCAAGCTACGATCAGTGGTTCACCAATTTTCTGCCGCCAACCGTTACGGTGGCCCAGGCTCCTCTCCGCGTTCTGGCCGATAACATCATCGCCCTGGCGATTCTTCCGGAACTTTCTCCGCATGATCAACCCACCTCCGGTGCGCAGACCAATCTCGTCACCAGCACCTACACCTACGACAGCCGGGCCGGCGATATCATCAACAACAAGCTCACTCATCATCAATTACCGCCTCTCCTCCGTGTGGTGATGGTCGCCATCGATGAGCCTTCCGCCTTGCACTTGAGCCCCAGCGGTACAACCACACCGCCTCCCCTCATCAGTAACCTCACCTTTTTCCAGACCACCCATTCCGCCGACCCCAACACCGATATCAACAATGATATCAATACGTTGACCCAGGCGCTCAGCGCTCAGAAGGTCAACTTCCGGGTCTTTGACAACGACATCGCCATTCGCGGCGCCAAATGGAGCACGCAGTGAGGACACGACGCCACCACCCGACTTCCATGTTGGAGCGTCTCTATGGCAAAGCGAGATGCCAGCGGAGCTCGGCCCTGATCATTGTTCTCGGCTGCCTCGTCCTGATATCGATCCTCATCGTCGGCTTCTTCGCCAGCGTTGCGACTGAGCGGCAATCGGCCCAGTTCTACGCCAATTCCTCTTCCGTTAAACTCCTGTCGGATTCCACGGTCAGCATTGTTACCGGCATGATCAAGGATGCCACCAAGGGCACGGACAGCAGCGGCAACGTCATCGCCTGGGCGTCCCAGCCCGGCATGATCCGCAATTACAATACCCAGCAGTCTGCCGCGACCGCCTATTACAAACTCTATTCGTGGAATGACATGGTCACGAATGCCTTCACGCCCGGCTCTGCCAGCGAAACCCCTCCTGCGACCTGGACCAACAGCCCCGCCGTTTATACCGACCTGAACGATCCCGTCTCCGGCGTCTATCCGATTGTCGATCCGGCCGCGCAAACCGTGCTGAAGGTGGCCGGATTCAGTATCTCAGGTGCACCTGTTTCTTCTCACAATACAGCACCCATGCCTGTCAAGTGGCTCTACGTTCTTCAATCCGGACAGGTCATAGCTCCGGATGCGTCCAGTTCAGGAAACAAGGCCACTTTCCTCAATGCTACTGTCCAACCCAGCCAAAACAATCAGGTCGTCGGACGCATCGCTTTCTGGACCGATGACGATACGTGCAAGGTGAACATCAACACGGCCGCCGGAGATGTGTGGGTAAATCCCAGCAGCCCTCCCGGCAATCCGGGTTCCTTCTGGGATACACCTCGCACCTATACGGCGTTTGATTATACCAACCTTGCGCTCTATCAGCCCGCCAACGGCGAGTATCAGCGCTACCCGGGTCATCCGGCCACGACCTATCTCAGTGCCGTATTCCCAAATCTAACCAGCGCTCAGATTTACTCGCTAGCCCCAAGGGTAACATTGGGAGGATCGCTCAGTGGCACCACATACGCGACCAATTCTTTAGTCGCCACGGATGACAATGACCGTCTCTATTCATCAGTCGATGAGCTTTTATTTAATACCAACCTGGCCACAACTCGAGGAGTCAACTCACCCCTGACCAAGACAAACCTGGAACAGGCCAGGTTCTTTCTTACCGCCGCCAGTCGAGCTCCGGAAGTCAATCTGTATAACCAGCCACGCGTGGTGATTTGGCCGATAAGCTCGACGAACGATGCGGCTCATCGCACCGCCTATGACAATCTGATTGCCTATTGCGGCACCTTGTCAGCGACGAACAATACCTCCGGCACTTTTAGTACCAATAACGCGTATTACTTCCAACGCAGCAATGCCTATTCACAAACGGCCGATTTACCGACGGCAGCCTCCGCGACGGGCCTGGGGAGAAACCGGGCATTGATTACTTATCTCCGCAATCTCACCGGGCAACCGATCCCCGGTTTTAGTCAGTCTGGAGAAACATTCCTCTCTAAATATCCTCAGGATCGTGATCAAATTCTCACGGAAATTTTTGACTACATCCGCACGGAAAACACCCAGGACCCGGGAGTGACAAGTCCCTTCACCCCAGCCAGCTATGCAGCGGGGGAGGGCCAGGTTGTACCAATCACCGATACAGGTTCAGATGGAACAACTCCGTTGCGCGGATTCGGCCACATGCCCATTATTGCTGAAGCAACTCTTCTTTTTGCGGGCATTGGTGAGACTGATGCCAGCGGAGCTAATTCCAATTACTTTGTATTTCCAGCAGGCGCACCTGCGCCAGCAAAAGGCATGACCCGGGTTCAGGCCGCGCTGCTCTTTCGCTTTTACGACGTAGCTCAAGGTTATGCCCTCACGATCCCTAATTTCAGAGTATCCGTCACAGGATTGAACAGTATGAGCTGGAGCAGCGGAACCAACTCTGGCGTGGTGGGTTTCCCTAATTCCTCCTTTGTCAAAGTTGCTACTCCTACAGCGATCTCCTGGCCTACGGGCGATTCAGGGATTAGTCAATTATTCGGCACGGGCGGTAGTACAGGCTTTTTAACCGCAGCTTCAGGTTTTGTGGGACAACAAACGCTGGATTGCCCTACCGGTGGAACCTTCGCCATTACGGATACGAAATTCAATGTCTATATCCAGGATTACTCGTCTGGCACAACTAACTATCAATCCTATTCCATGGAATTTCCTGCAGGTGCGGCCTTCCCAGTCCCTCAGGTCGCACCTTTTGTGGCCGATACGTCGACAAATAATGTCTTTGCCGATTTCCGCAATCTCACCGCCAATCCCAGTTCCTATATTGTTGGTAACACGACCAACAGCGTTAATCCTCGGTTTGCCTATTCCTCAAGTGGTCTTTTACAAAACTATATCTGCGGCAAGGATGTCGTCCGTAGTATCGTGTTGACCACGGATCCCCGCATGGTCGCAGCTACCACGACTGTTCCATCGGCGTGGTTTAATAAAATTCAAAATTACGACAATAGCTCGGTCATGCAGGCCCACGCTATCGTACCTCCCATCAATAACGGACATCGTCCTTATGTTGGTGCCGTCTGGGGAAAACTCGTGCCCAATATATGTTATGATGCATCAACCAATTACACCGTTCCGTACAATCCGGTAGGAGTCGCAAACGATTTTGTCTATTCCCCCTCAACCTACACACCCGGTGTACAGCCCCAGGTCGCATCTGCCAATCCTAGCGGAGGTCCCATGTCTGGAAACGTCCGGGGACTAGCTATCCACGATCCCACCGTCCTGACTTTATCAGGTGGCTACGCTACACCCGTTAACGGAATTTACGTGGCCGGGGCCAGCAGCGGCGTAATCGGTGACTGGGATAATGGCAATGGGCCAGAATTAGATGGTGGCTATATTAACAAAGTCGATGAAGGATCCATCCCTTACAGCACCCAGATCCCCTATTTTGGTGCCGGATATGCGACGAACGCCACCGGAACCAAAGCCGCAAATGGCACGACCACGATTCTGACTGGAGCAAGTTTCTCACCTAACCGTCAGGTTCCTTCGGCAGGTATGTTCGGTTCACTTTCCACGGGAGTTAAATCCAATAGGCCGTGGCAGACTTTGCTTTTCCGTCCTGACCCCGATGGAAATAAAACGCATATTGGAGCACAAACTCCGCAGGATCATTTACTGCTGGACCTATTCAATATGCCTATTGTTGAGCCCTACGCGATCAGCGATCCCTTTTCCACGGCGGGCAAGGTCAACATGAACTATCAAATTGTTCCCTTTACCTACATCAATAGAAGCACAGCGCTTCAGGCGGTCATGCGGTCTGAACAAATCCTTGCCATTCCCGCCACGGAGGGGGCCTCCTACAAGAGTAATACCAGTCATAATTATAGAAATTATCTCGATATTCCCCAAACGTTGACTGGCTTCAATAACCGCTTTGCCAACGGAGATATTTTCCGCAGTGCGAGTGAAATTTGCAACATCTGGCTAGTTCCCTATGGCCAAACCTATGCCAACATGCAGAGCTTTTGGACGAGTACAACCGCTACGGGAGGAATCCTCACCGGTGATAACTCACGAGAACGCCCCTACACCAATCTCTATCCCCGCCTCACCACCAAGTCGAATACCTACACCGTGCATATGCGCGTCCAGACGTTGAAGCAGGTCAAGGCCGCCGATCCCACCTACGCGACCTGGGTTGAAGGCACGGACGCGATCACGGGAGAATATCGCGGCTCAACCACCCTGGAGCGATATCTCGATACCAGCGACACGCGGATCCCCGATTATGCCACGACAACCCAGCCTCTGGCTGCGGGTCAGGCCATTGATAACTTTTACAAATTCCGCGTGGTCGAGACGAAGCAGTTCACGCCCTGAGGAGCTATGCCTAAAGCACGCCGAATGTCCCAAGGTTTTACGCTGGTCGAGCTCCTTGTCGTCCTGGGGATCATCGCGATCCTGACCGCGCTGACTATTCCCTCGATCATCGGCATCGTCCGCAGTTCCAGCCTGACGACCGGGAGCAATGCCCTCACCAACCAGCTCACGTTCGCCCGCCAGTATGCCATGGCCAAGAATTGCCAGGTGGAGTTTCGACTTTATCAACTTCCAGATCCAACGACTCCTTCCAGCACGACACCCGCTGTTTTTCGCGCCTTTCAAAGTCTGGCCGTCCCAACGGATGGCTCTGCGGATACGGCCATCACCAAGGTTACTTTCCTTCCCGTGCAGATCTACATGGTGAATAATATTACGGTCTCATCCCTTCTCCAGGCACCGGCTTCGCAAAGCTCACCAACTTATGTGGCCGGTGCCACCGCGGCCGTGCCTCTTGGGACCTATGCGCCGAGTTCCTATAATTACTACGCCTTTCATTTCAAGCCGGATGGCAGTACCGACCTGAATCCCTCGGGAAACACCTGGTTCGTCAGTCTCGCCAATCAGCACGACACGCTTCAAGCCGCAACCGGGGTTCCCACCAATTTCGTCACGATCCAGGTCAATGCGCTCACGGGGCGAGTCCAGTCGTTCCGGCCCTAAATATCATGGTAAATGTAGTTGCGGGTGATTTGCTCCCGACTTTATGGCCGTGAATGACCAGACCTAGACCACCGGATCCCGTAACCGCTTCGTCTATCCCGAGAGAAAAGGTCAAATGCCATGTTCCATGGCTGAGAGCAGATAGATTTCTTAAAGAGTAAACCGCGACAAATCCCCTGAAATCGAGGGAGCTTTAGCTCCTGCAAGCGGCGACATCCGGTCAATCGTTGTCACGGTCAATGGCTGCCTAGAATGGCAAAGAAAAATCCGGTTTGGACTTACATCCAAACCGGACTTCAAACTTTGGTCCAGACAGGCAAAATTAGAGAGAAAAACTTCCCCAGTAATTCAGCTTCGGTTCCTTCGCCTTGCGGCGGCGCTTTTCACTAGGCTTCTCGTAATTGCGACGCGTGCGTGCTTCCCGCAACGTGCCTTCACGATCCAGTTTTTTCTTGAGACGTCGTAACGCCTTGTCAACGGACTCACCTTTTTTTAGTCGTACTTCACTCAACGTAATTCACCTCGATCCCATTTAAATTTAGTCCGCGAGACGATGCTCTGCGGACATGTATTGTAATGGTCGTGGCCCTCATGTCAAAGAAATGAGTTAAGATATTGAATATCAATATCTTGCAAATCATGTCGCGGTCTATTTGGGAGCTTGTGCGCCCAATTCCTGGATCAAAAAGCCCCAAACGTCGGTCTCATAGGCGACCCTTTTTTTGACCTGATCCGCACCGCCGTGACCACTTTGCGTCTCCACACGAACCAAAATCGGATTCGGACTTCCCGTCGCCGCCTGTAACTCCGCGGCCATCTTCCGCGCATGCATCGGATCGACACGATCATCGTTCGTTGCGGTACAAAAGAGAACCGAAGGATAGACCGTACCGGTCTTCACATGATGATAAGGCGAGTAGGCATAGAGCGCCTTGAACTGCGCCCGGTCATCCGGCGAACCATATTCCGGAACCCAGGTTTTTCCGCTGGCAAATTGCGCGAAGCGAACCATGTCGAGCAGCGGCACCTCGCAGACAATCGCGCGGAAGAGATCAGGACGCTGCGTCAGCATCGCTCCCGCAAGGAGTCCGCCATTGGAGCCCCCACGAAAGGCCAGTCGCTGAGGCGAGGTGTACCCGCTCTTCACCAGATATTCCGCCGCCGCAATGCAGTCATCAAAGACATTCTGCTTCTTCAAAAGCATCCCCTCCTGGTGCCACTTTTCGCCGAACTCTCCCCCGCCACGAAGATTAACCAGCGCAAAGCCTCCACCTGCTTCCAGCCAGGGATAAATGCCCGCCGAGAAGACCGGCGTCTCGCTCACCGCAAAGCCGCCGTAGCCATAGAGGAGAAAGGGGGTCCGGCCATCAAGCACGATGTCCTTGCGATGGACGATGAACATCGGGATGGAGGTGCCATCCTTCGATGGGAAGAATTTCTGCTCCACGACGTAGGGCGATGAATCGACCGGAACTTCAACCTTGGCCCATGATCGCTGCGCGGGATCGGTCACACTAGTCTTAAAAATCTCCAAGGGGTGGGTAAAATTGACGAAGCCGTAGTAAAGCTCATCGTGATCCGGCTCGCCTGAGACTTGCACCACGCTTCCCAACTCCGGCAGGTCCAGTTTCCGGATCAGCTTGCCGTCCAGGTCGCGAATCTCCACCTGGCTTGTCACCTTTTCCAACTCATCCAACACCAAATGTCCACCGACCACCTGCACCCCCTGCAATACCGTGGTGGGCGATTCCGGGACAATCTCATGCCACTTCGACCGGCGCGGATTGGTCAGGTCAACCTTGAACAAACGGTAGCGCGAAGCATCCTCATTGGTCAGGATGTAGCCCTGCCCGTTCCAGTCCGCGATTGAGTAAAGGTAGGGCTTCCCCACGACCAGCGGCTTCCAGGTTCCGGCCAGTGTGGCGGTCGGTTGACCTTTCAACGGCTGATAATAAAGATCATTCCTGGCCCAGTTGCCCTGATTGAAGAAAATCCATTTCCCATCGCGCGAGATCGTCGCGCCGATGAACTGGGTCGCATCGCCCGTTTTCGCACGAAGCACCGGATCGTTTTTCGGATCAGTCCCGAGCTTGTGATAGCGGATCACGGCAAGGCCCGGGCGCTCCTCAGGATGCGCCGGATCGGCTGGAGGCAGGTAAGTGTAGACAAAGCCGGAGCCATCCGGCATCCAGGAAGGATCGGCATATTTGGCTCCATCGATCACCTCACCAGGCAAATCCTTTCCAGTCTCCACATCCTTCACGTAAAGCGTTGCTTCATCGGCGTGGTTCGGTTTCAGCGTGTAAGCCAATAACCGTCCATCCGGCGACGGCACCCACTCGCCCAGCGAGGCATTATTTGTCGCGATAAACGGATTCGGATCGACCAGCACTTCCTCCGGCGCCATCGGGTTAGTCGCTGAACGCGCATAGAGGATCGCCTTTTCATCGGTCGATTTCTTCTTCATGTAGAAAAAGCGGTCTCCTTTCCGATCCGGCGCAGAAATCGTGTCGATGTAGAAAAGATCGTGGTAACGGTTTTGCAGCGCCTCGCGACCGGGCAATGCATCAAGATAGCTTCGCGCCAACTTGTTCTGGTTCTCCAGCCAAGCCTGCACCTCGCGCGACTTGCCATCCTCCAGCCAGCGATAGGGATCGGCGACCTTGGTTCCGAAATAGGTATCAGATGCATCGACCGTCCGTGTGGCGGGATAAGTCAGGGGCAATTTCGGCATGGGTGGTTGGGGGGCAGGTTCGGGCATTTGTTTGGCCTCCCGTAGCAACTGCGCCGTCGCAGCCGGAGCATGCGGCTTGATCGTCACGGCAAAAATCAGGGCAGATGCAACCACAAAAGTCGCGCCATACAAAATAGCCCCGATGGGTAATGAGGAGGTCTCTTCCGGTTTCGGTTCCGTGGGACGAGGCGGCGGAGAGAGGGTACCCATAGCCCGAAATTAGATCGTCCCAATGAACCGACAAGCTCCGATTCTAAGACGGGAGGAACCTAAGCCTGCGGAGGCGATTCACCATCGCCCTTGATCGGGAGTTTCTCCCGCCTACATTGTGGGCATGGGATTTCTCACTTGGCTCGGTCTCTCCGCAAACGGGAAGACGCTCGATGTCGGTGACGCCGTGCCCGATGTGGCCTCCCTTGATGAGCAGGGAAACCCCGTCCGCCTCGCCGATTTCGTCCGCGACGGCCTGACCCTCCTCTATTTCTATCCCAAGGCCGATACGCCCGGTTGCACCGCGCAAGCCTGCAGCCTCCGGGACGACTTTGCGGCCTTGCAGTCCCGCGGCGTGCGGGTCATCGGGGTCAGCTCGGATAGCGCCTCAGCCCAACTTCGCTTCAAGGAAAAATACCATCTCCCCTTTACCCTCCTCGCGGATCAGGATCACGCCGTTGCGAATGCCTTTGGTGTCCCGTTCATCATCGGCCTCACCCACCGCCAATCTTTTCTCATTCAAGAGGGCCGCATCCTCTGGCGTGACCTCCACGCCTCCACCCGCGAGCAGGCGCGGGATCTCTTGAAGGTTTTGGAAACGCTTGGCTAATTTACCGTCTCCACATCCCAATGATGCGAAACGGTATCGTTCGCTTCATCCGCATTCTCGCTGAACCAGGGCGCAGGATTCTGGATCCATTGCAGGTGGACGTTGGGCTTGCGCGGCGTGTCGAAATGGAAATCGCTGTCGATATGCCAGGCAAAGAAATACCCGGGATCGCGTCCGAAGAAATTGAAATCGCCATAGCCGGGAATCTTGAGGAATGTGGAGGAAATATCCTCAGGGATCCAGCCCACCTGCGGGTCGAAGAACTCCGCGATGACATGGGCCTGCCGCCCTCCGGTCAATTCCACCGAGCCGTCGCCACCCCGGACGGCCTTGAAACATTGTCCGGCCAAAACCCGAGCCGGGATATGATTGGCCCGGCACGCCGCGGTAAAGACGAGCGAAAATCCCCCACAATCCGTCCGCAGGTGATGGCAGGCTGCCGCCGCATTCCAGGCTGTCTCCGGTGGATAACTATACCGGCCATGGGCGCGAAAATAGGCATAAACCCGTGCACCAAAATCGACCGCCGTCTCACCAGAGCGGCGTCGCAGGCCAGAGGCGTCCAGCCACTCCTGAAAGGAATCGCTCTTCCAGTTGATCGACTCGGTCGAGGCCAGATACTCGCCTTCCGGCGGAGCCGTGATCACTGCCGCGGCGTCGGCAGGCCCGCTTGCCAACTGGCGCGTCTGAAAATGCCCGGTGATGACGATGCGCCAATGCACCCGTCGCTCATCGCCATCCCGGTGATGCAACGTCCCGGTCAGCAGTCGGTGGGGCGGATTCGCCTCGTCGGTGACCACCGTCCCCTTCAGCGTCGACGTGAACGAATCGATATGCTGCGCGCCGGTATCCTGCGGAATCGGCAGTCGAAACACCGCCGTGTACCCACCGCCTTCCGGCCAGTCAAAGGAGCAGTCATAGGTGATCCGCAAGGTATGACTGCCCGTGATTTCCAGGTGTTGCCGGGTCGCGACCTCCTGCGCATGCGCTCCCCCTGCGATGACCAGCAGGGCCGACAATCCCACCATAAGCGAAAGTGAAGTGGGGCGACGTAGCATGTCTAGGAGAGAAGTTTAAGGTTGCCCCTCAACATAGGGCAAGGTTGCGCTTTTCAAGTTTTTGACGCTTCCAGAACGTAATTCGCCGGTGGGCTTCAGTTGACTTTCTTTGCACGAAAATTGGCCCTTCACCTCTGGCGAAAATCTCGCCTGCCCCTACTTTCACGATTTTAAGTTGTGCCAGACAAGGAATGCTCCATACTTAGCTCTTCTTATGCATCGTAGCCTTAGCATTTCTTTGCCCGGAATTCTTTTCGTGGCCCTTCACCTCGCCTGTTTCGCCGTATTTTGGACGGGCATCAATTGGCAAGCCGCCGTCCTCTGCGCGTTCATGTTCTTCACCCGCAAGTTCGGCATCACCGGCGCCTTCCACCGTTACTTTTCTCACCGCAGCTACAAGACCAGCCGGTTCTTTCAGTTCTGCCTCGCCTTTTTAGGCGGATCAGCGGCACAAAAAGGCGCCCTCTGGTGGGCCGCCCATCACCGCCATCATCACAAGCATTCTGATACCGACCAGGACATGCATTCCGCCAAGCTCGAAGGCTTTTACTGGTCGCACGTCGGCTGGGTCCTCTCCAAGGAGTACGAGGAATATGATTCCAATGTCGTCCGCGACCTGAACAAGTACCCGGAGCTCGTCTGGCTCGACCGCTATATCTTCATTCCGCCCGTCGCGGCTGGCACGTTTTGCTTCCTCGTCGGCCATTTCTGGTTCAACAACGCCATGATGGGCCTCGTCGTCGGCTTCTTCATCAGCACCGTCATTCTTTACCACACCACGTTTGCCATCAATTCCCTCTGTCACATGTTCGGCTCACGCCGCTATGAGACGGGTGAAGAAAGCAAGAACAGCCTCTGGCTCGCCATCGTCACCATGGGTGAAGGCTGGCACAACAACCACCACCACTATCCGCTCTCCGCCCGGCAAGGCTTTTTCTGGTACGAGATCGATATCACCTATTACATTCTCCTCGGCTTGGAAAAGCTCGGTATTGTCTGGGATTTACAAGATCCCCCCAAGCGCATGCTCAAGCCTGAAGCGATGACGGCCATCAACAAGCCCAAGCTCGAAGTCTCAGTCCTCGCCGAAGTGGCTTAGTCCTCCTCTAACGGCGGTCTATAACCGCCGTTCAATTCCGTCATCCTGAGCTTGTCGAAGGATCAGCCCCAGGTGATTTTGGAATTATCGAAGGGAGTTTTAAGTCAATGGAAGCTGATCCTTCGACAAGCTCAGGATGACGGAATGCTTGAATAAAAATTTTCTTCTCGTTCTCTAATTCTATTTCTAGCTCGTGGGCAGTCCGTGCATTCGGTCGTAGCCGTCGCAGGGAGCACGAAAGTCAAAGACCCCCGCTACAAGCCGAGCTTTTCCCGGCTCTTCAGATAATCCCCCGGTAGCGGCGCCTCTAGCCGCAGCGGCTTTCCGGTAAGAGGATGCGCAATCTCAATCCACGCTGCGTGCAACATCTGCCGCTCCGGCTTAAAGCCATCCGCCAGTGGATGAGGGCTCCCATAAACCAGATCGCCCCAAATCGGATGCCCAAGGTGGCTCAGGTGCACGCGAATCTGGTGCGTCCGCCCGGTATGCAACGCACACTCCACTTCCGCGCCCTGCTTCCCCTGCTTCACGACGCGGTAATCCGTCCACGCCGTGCGGCCTCTCCCCGCATTCTTCAAAACCGCCATTTTCTTGCGATGCACCGGATGTCGCCCAATCGGGCCGCGACACTCTCCGGCGGGCCGCTTGAAGACGCCCCAACAGAGCGCCCGGTAGACTTTCTTCACCGCACGCTCGGCAAAATCGTGAGCCAGCTTTTCGTGCACCTCATCCGTCTTCGCAATCAGCATCACCCCGCTGGTATCCTTATCGAGCCGATGCACCAGGCCCAGCCGTTCCTGCCCGCCTCGCTGCGCCAGTTGCGTGCCCCGGTGATGCACCAGCGCGTTGACCAAGGTGCCGGACCAATGTCCCGCCGCCGGATGAACCACCAGTCCCGGCTGCTTATTGAGAGCGATAAGCGCGTCATCCTCATAGATAATCTCCAACGGAATCGCCTCGCCCACCGGTTCACCCGCGATGGGAAGCTCCGGCTCCGCCTGCACCGCGATCGCATCGCCCAATTTCAACCGGTAGCTCGCCGTCGCCTTCGCCGTCGCGGGAGTCATCTGCACCAGCCCCTGTTTCAGGAGTGACTGGACATGGTTCCGCGAGCGGTTCAATGCTGCAGCCAGGAAAACATCCAGCCGCTGCCCCACGGAGGCGCGCACCTCTTCGGTGCTAAATAAAACGGTATTCATAAGGGGCTATGGTTTCCACAATTGCAATTTGAACTCAGTCATGCCAGTTTTCGGCCATGGAATCTTCGGGGACCGACAAGATGGTGACGACGGTCTGTTCGCGTTGTCGTAATGTCATCGATATCACCGGGCTCGAACCTGGCGATGGTATCACCTGTCCCTATTGCAGCAATGAATTCGTCATCACCCGCCAGTTCGGCAATTTCCTGCTCGAGCGCCAGGTCGGTGCCGGTGGCATGGGTGCGGTCTATCTTGGTCGCGATGTCACCCTCAACCGCGTCGTCGCCGTCAAAGTCCTGAAGCCGGAACTGGTCACTGACCAGAAGTTCATGGCCACCTTCCTGCGCGAGGCCGAAATCACCGCCTCCCTCAATCACCCGAACATCGTCCAGGTTTATGCCTTCGGCGAGCACGAGGGCGTCTATTACATGGTCGTCGAATATATCTCCGGCGGCTCCCTCGATGACAAGATCGCCAAACTCGGCCGCATCACGGAACTGGAAGGCATCGAGATCGGCATCGCCGTCGCACGCGGGCTCGAATGCGCCCTCCAGCGCGGAGGCCTCATCCATCGCGATATCAAGCCCGGCAACATCCTCTTCAACGCCAACAACACCCCCAAGGTCGTCGACTTCGGTCTCTCGCTTTCGTTCGATACCACCGATCATTTCGACGGCGAAATCTGGGGCACACCCTACTACGTCGCGCCGGAAAAGCTGGAGCGCGAGAAGGAAACATTCCAGAGCGATCTCTACAGCCTCGGCGCCACGCTCTTCCATGCCATCTCCGGACGTCCCCCCTACGAGGGCGAAGATCCGAACGACGTCGCCATGAAGCACCTCAGCGGTAACGTGATTTCGTTGAAGGCCTTCGTTCCCGACATCTCCGACCAAACCGCTTACGCTGTCAGCAAATCGATGGCCCGCTATCCCGAGGACCGGTACGAATCGTACGCCGCCTTCATTGAGCAGCTTGAGGACGCCAAGCGCCGCATCACCGACCCCAATTTCCGTGCCGCCCAGAAGAAGGATGTTGAGATTCTTGAGACGGCGGAGGGTGCCAAATACAACCTCTGGCTCATGATCGGGCTCGTCGTCTTCGTCATCGGCCTGCTCGGCATCCTCATTTGGAAAGGCCCCGCCATGCTCGGGCAGCAGGCCAATCCTCCGCCCGCCGACATGGACGGCTACGCTCCCAAGACGCCTCCCGTCCACCACTAGACTCAGACCGCGTTTTCCCTCGTTCCAAGCTGTATTTCGGGACGCCCTGCTGAGGCAATCATGTCCGAGAAAATTCCCTCAAACGCCCCCGCCCCGGAGCCCTACGAACCCTATCGCGTCACTCCTGTCACGCGGCTGCTCATCGATACCACGGTCGCGGTCTTTCTCCTTCAGGTGACCTTGTTTTATCTCCAGGGTCATGACGTCGTGGGGGAGAAACTCTCCTTCAGCGCCCAGGCTTGGACGGAACATCGCTATTGGACACTGCTCACCTACGCGTGGGCCCATGCCGTCGCCCTTCCCGGTGCGCCGGGCTTTTTCTGGCTCCACATCCTGGTCAACATGATCCCGCTCTTTTGCCTCGGACCGGCGCTGGAGGATTACCTGGGATCGTGGCGCTTCCTGGGCCTTTATCTCGGCGGAGCCATCGCCGCCGCTCTCGTCTGGGTCGCGGTCGATTATCAAAGAGGAGCCTCCATCGTGGGGGCCAGCGGCGCGGCCTTCGCCGTGATCGCCGCGGCGGGCACGGCCGCTCCCCGCATGCGCGTCATGGTTTTCCTTTTCTTTGTCCTGCCCATCCCGATGAAACTGCGAACCCTGGCCCTGGTCATTTGCGGCGCGGAACTGGTGCAAAGGGTCTTCCATTGGATGCCCGAGGTGGCCCATTCCGCCCACTTGGGCGGAGCTGCCTTTGGCTTTCTCTACGTGCTGGCCATGCGCCTCATCTGCCTCCTGCCCAAGATCGCCGATTGAAAACCCGACGATCCGATGTAAGCTGCGGTATGAAGCCTTTCCGCCTCCTCTTCCTCCTTGTCCCCCTGCTGCTCGCCGCCTGTGGCTTGAGCGACCAAGAAAAAGCCGATTACGCCGCCGTCCAGCGTAGCGGTGTGAACTCCGCCATCTATGACAAGATGGTGCATGGCGATTCCCTGAGCCTTTACGATATCGAGGCCCTGGCCAAGGCCCGCGTGAACGATGGCATTATCATCCGCTATCTCCGCAACACACAAACCATCTACACCCTTAACGCCACTGACGTGCAAAACCTCGTCAACGCCGGGGTTTCCAAGAGTGTCATTGATTATATGATGCAGACCCCGCGGCTCTATCAACCCGTGCCCGTCGTCGTCGGTGTTGGCTACGGCCCCTATTGGGGACCTGGACCTTACTGGGGTCCGGGACCTTACTATTATGGTGGCTGCTACTACCGGAATGGTTGCCAATATTGGCATTAGCCTGGGCACGCGGCCGCATTTTTGATCACCAACCACTTTGAAAAATGAGGGGATTTCGCCATGAATTATCAGCTCGAAAATAAACTGGCTCTCGTCAGCGGTTCCACGGCGGGCATCGGTCTCGCCATTGCCACCGCGCTCGCCGGAGAAGGTGCCCAAGTCATCATCAAGGGCCGTACGGATGACCGCGTCGCCGAGGCCATCGACAAGATTCGCGCCACTGTGCCGGAAGCCAAATTGCACGCCTTCGCGGGCGACTTGAGCCAGGTCGAGCAGGTCACCGAACTCGACGCACGCTTCCAGCGTCTCGATATCCTCGTCAATAACCTGGGCATGTATGAGCCGAAGCCTTTCCAGGAAATCACCGATGCCGACTGGCAGAAAATCATCGAGGTCAATTTCATGAGCGGCGTTCGCCTCAGCCGCACCTTCCTGCCCGGCATGTTGAATCAGAACTGGGGCCGCATCATCTTCATCTCCAGCGAATCGGGCGTGCAGATACCGGCGGAAATGATCCAGTACGGCGTGACCAAGACGATGCAGATTGCCCTCGCGCGCGGCCTCGCCGAGACCACCATCGGCACCGGCGTGACGGTCAACTCCGTCCTCCCCGGCCCCACCCGCTCGGAAGGCGTGGAAGTCTTCGTTCAAAACATGGCCACTCAGCAGGGCAAATCGGCCGCCGAGGTGGAGAAGGAATTCTTCAAGAACATCCGCCCCAGTTCGCTGCTCCAGCGTTTCGCCACCAACGAGGAAGTGGCCAATCTGGTCGCCTACGTGGCCAGCCCCCTTTCCTCCGCAACCAACGGTGCCGCCCTGCGCGTCGACGGCGGCGTCGTCCGCGCGATCTTGTAAGTGTAGCGGCGGCTTATGACTGTCGCCTGTACCCCAATTACAATTATGACCGCTATCTCATATACGGAAGCTCGCGAAAATCTTGCCAAAGTGATGGATCAAGTTTGTCAGGATCATAATCCTGTCATCATAACCCGCTACAAAAAAGAGGCGGTCGTGATTATGTCTCTGGAAGACTATAATTCTCTCGAAGAAACAGCCTATTTAATGCGGAGCCCGGCGAATGCACGGCGGCTGACGGCTTCTATCGCAGAAGCCGAGCAAAGCTGAATTCACCAAATTTCACGGCTGGCTGGAGCGTCGCCGTTAATTCTGCGGGCCAGCCTGAAAGGCTGGCGATCCTATAGCCCAGGGTTGGCGTAGCAACGCCTACCCTGGGAACCCGGCACAAGTTTACTTACGCTGTAAGCGTTAAATCAGGGCGCTGCGAGGTGATTCTACCCCTACAGGGTAGGACCTACGGAGAAAGATGACCTAGGGTAGTCGCTGCTGCACCAACCCTAGGCTATACAATGGTGTCCTTTCAGGACACAAGTCCGCCCGGCTATAGAGTTTTGGAAACGCTATAAGCCCTACTCCTCCGTCTGCTTCAGCTTGGAGATGACATTGAGATCTTCCAGCGTCGTCGTGTCACCCTTGATTTCACCCGTGGGCGAGGCGGCGACTTCCTTGAGCAAGCGGCGCATGATCTTTCCGCTGCGCGTCTTGGGCAGACCCTCGGCAAAACGAATATCATCCGGCTTGGCGATCGGTCCGATCTCCTTGCCGACATGGGCGCGGAGCGCTTCCTTCAACGCGGGGCTTGCCTTGACGCCATTCTTCAGCGTCACAAAAGCCACGACCGCCTGGCCCTTCAGCTCATCCGGGCGACCCACCACGGCGGCCTCGGCGACATCGGGATGGCTAACGAGCGCACTCTCGACTTCCGAAGTGCCCAGCCGGTGTCCCGCGACATTGAGCACGTCGTCGATCCGCCCCACGATCCAGAAATAGCCATCCTTGTCACGGCGCGCGCCATCACCGGCGAAGTAGCAACCCTTCACCTCGCTCCAGTAGGTTTTGCGATAGCGTGCGTCGTCGCCATAAATGGTGCGAAGCATGGAAGGCCACGGGCCGCGAATCACCAGCTTGCCGCCAACATTCGGCGCGGTCTCGTTGCCTTCATCATCAACCACCGCCGCATCAACCCCGAAGAACGGCAGCGTCGCCGAGCCCGGTTTGAGTGGAACCGCTCCCGGCATCGGTGCAATCATGTGCGCGCCCGTTTCGGTCTGCCACCAGGTATCGACGATCGGGCAGCGCTTCGCGCCGACCTTCTCATGATACCACATCCAGGCCTCCGGATTGATCGGCTCACCCACGCTACCCAGCAATCGCAATGAGGAAAGATCGTGCGGCGTCAGCCAGTCGTCGCCCCATTTGATGAAGGAACGAATCGCGGTGGGCGCGGTGTAGAAAATGTTCACCTTGTGCTTGTCGATGATCCGCCAGAAGCGATCCGGCTCCGGGAAATTGGGCACGCCCTCGTAAAGCAAGCTCGTCCCGCCGTTGGAAAGAACACCATAGGCGACGTAGCTGTGGCCGGTGATCCAGCCGACATCCGCCGTGCAGAAATAGACATCCTCCGGCTTCAGGTCGAAGAGATACTTGGTCGTTGTATGGCAGCCCAGCAGGTAGCCCGCCGTGGTGTGGAGAATGCCCTTCGGCTTGCCTGTGCTGCCGCTGGTATAGAGAATGAAAAGGGGATGCTCGCTGTCGAGCACCTCCGGTGCGCAAACGGAGCTCACCTTTTGCGTCTCCTCATGGAGCCAGTAATCGCGCCCCGGTGCCATCGTTACTTCCTGCTTCGTCCGCTGGACGACAATGACACTTTTGACCTTCGGGCAACCGAGCATGGCTTCATCGACATTCCGCTTCACGCCCACCGCCGCGCCACGCCGGAATCCACCGTCAGCCGTGATGATCACCTTCGCACCGCAATCGTTCGTCCGTTCCTTGAGAGCCTCCGCGCTGTAGCCGCTGAAGACCACGCTGTGGGGTGCGCCAATGCGGGCACACGCCAGCATGGCAATGACCGCCTCGGGAATCATCGGCAGGTAGACCATGACGCGATCCCCCGGTTTCACGCCATGCTTCTTCAACACATTGGCCATGAGACAAACCTCACGATGAAGCTGCTGGTAGGTGATCGTGACCACATCGCCCGGCTCGCCTTCAAAGATGATCGCGGCTTTGTTCCGGTTCGCACCCGTAAGATGACGGTCGAGGCAATTGACGCTCGCATTGATCTTGCCGCCGACGAACCACTCGGCAAAAGGCGGCTTCCAGGAGAGAACTTTCTTCCAGGGCTTGAACCAGGTCAGCTCTTCCTTCGCCAACTTGCCCCAAAATTTGTCCGGGTCCTTGATCGAGGCCTTGTGGAGCTTCTTGTATTTCTTGAAACTGCCGATCCGCGCCGCCGCAGCAAACTTGGCCGAAGGCTTGAAAATGCGCTTTTCGTGCAGAACCGTTTCAATGTTGGTGTTGAACTTGGTGGAAGCTGGAGACGAGTGAGCTGATTTGGCGGAGGTGACGGTAGACATGGTATCCTTGGAAAGATGATGGTGGAGACGCAACGAATTCGATGTAAGCAAGAACACTTTAATCGGGCAACTCAAACGCCAAGAGATTTTTTCGCTACTGATAGAGGAGGTTCTCCTTTCAGCTCGCATGGTGCCAGGGTGAAGCTGGTTGATCACCGATTGTCTGCAATTGTCTTCCTAAACAAACCATTGCTCTGACTCGAAATCTTTACTCGGCGCACTGATTTCAATCGCGCCCCGCTCCGGAAAACGTTCGCGTTGGAGACCACCTTCCAGCAACTGGACGAAGAAGGCAAATTCATGTCCCGCCTCGACACCGAGCAGATGGCGAGGCACCGCCACGATCAACGATTTCCCCCAGAACGCCTGTAGTTCCGGCGCGGGGACGGGCGTGAAAAGCACGCCATCGGCGCTGGTCTCAAAGGTGAGTCCGCTGCCGCTCGCATCGGGATGATGCAGCGTGACGCGCGCAGGATGGGGAAGGAGAAAACGGATCGAGATGGCCTCGGGATGACGGCTGAGATCGACCCGCAAATAGAAGTGCCGCGGGCCAAAACCAAAGTGGAGCTTCTGCCCGATGCGATCCCCCTGGAACATCGCCGTGGCCTGCCGGGTCAGGTCAAGCTCCCCTGCCCCGAGCCAGTCGAAATAGCGCTCGGTCTGGCCGGAGACATCAGGCGAAAGCAGACGCAACGGTTTCGAGTAACCCAGATCGGCGCTGGGCAGGCAAATCGGAACATCGAGATGCGCCGGTGGTTCCACGCCGAGAATCCGGTAGACATTCTGGAGATGCAGCCGGAAAAGTTCATCAAAGAGAAAGTCGGTGTCGATGGTGAAGTCGGGGCCGTACCACCAGAACCAGTCACTCCCCTCGGCGGCGTAAATTTCCCACCAGGCAGCCGTCGCCCGTTCGGCGGCGATCTGACCGGTTGTCAGGCGCTCGACCAGGAAGTGCCTCGTCTCCTTCAGCCATTCCCAGCCCTTGTTTTCCTCCGGATCGCCAATCCAGATATCGTAATCACTCCGGATCCAGGAACCGGAATGAAGCGTGGACGTCTCCACCTGCGCCGGATGGGCGTCGAAGTAGGCGCCAATCCGGCGGGTCTCCAGTTCAGGGCCCGCGACCAGCGCTCGATAAAAGTCCGTGAGAAACGCTTCGCCGCTGTCGGGGAAGGCTTCCCATGCATTTTCGCCATCCAGGATGAGCGAGGCAACACCATGTCCAGCCGGGGCCACTTTCGAGATGTTCTTGAGATTATCGATAAGATGCGAGACCGCCTTGGAGGTCTCGTTTCTCGCCGCATCAAAGCCGACAAAGTCAGAGAGGGGCCGTTCCCGGAAGAGCGCCTGGATGGAAGCGCCGCCCGCATTCACACGCCAGCCTTGGAACAATTCGAGGTGCTCGACGTGGCGATGATTCCACGCGGGATCCTGCTTGAGACTCTTGAAGAGATTACCTTCGTCCGTGCAGAAATAATCGAGTCCCGCCTCCACCATCAGCGGGATGATCTCCGGGCAAACCGAGCCTTCCGAGGGCCAGAGTCCGCGCGCCCGGTGACCGAAGACCTGCGCATGCTGCTCCTGGGCCAGGCGGAGTTGAGCGCGGACATCCTCCGGCGCGGAAAAGGTGGAGGGAAGCGGTGACAGGGGCTGGCACCGTCGCGCGATGTTGGTGTCGTAAACCAGCGGCATGATCGGGTGAAAGTAAGGCGTCGTGGTCAGCTCAATCTGGCCCCGCTCGGCCGCCGCGCGATATTCGTTGAGCACTAACCCGAGGATTTTCCGGTGAACATCCAGCACCGCGTGCTTGTCCTGTTCCGTGAAATCGCGCCCCTTGGCCTTGAGTTCCTGGATGATCGGGAAACGACGCGCTGCGGAGAAACCGCACCATTGCAAATTATAGAGCGTCTGCAGATCGCGCAGGTCGCCCTCGCTAAAGGTGCGGACAATCGCATCGAGCTTGCTCAGCGAATAGCCCGTGCCGCGCTTGGCCAGCAGCTCGGCGTAGCGGGGAACCGTGCGAACCAGCGTGTCCCAGTTAATCTTGAAGAAATTCTCCAGGAGATGGCGGCGCTCCTGCGCATCCAGGTCGGCCGCCGGTTTGCGACTGAGATTTTCCCACTCGTCTTGCACCTCGTTGTTGACCAGTTCCAGAATCTGGCGGACCAGCACCGGGGTGAAGTTGAAATTGACCTGCACCTCCGGATTGGCCGTGACCAGATCGATCATGTCGAGATAACCCTTGGCCGCGTGCAGGCGCACCCACGGCATCATCGCCTTTTTCGTCAACGGATTGACGTAGTAGGGCTGATGCATGTGCCAGAGGATGACGACATTCATGTCTGGACCTCCCCGCGCAGGAATCGTGCAGCATCCTCCGGAATCACCGTATTGATATAGGTCCCAAGTCCGATTTCAAAACCGGCAAAGGAATTGAATCGGGGAACGATCTCGACGTGCCACGAATAATCGTACCGCGTGCTGGCAAAACGCTCCGTTTGCGGACGTCGCAGCGGCGCGGTATGCAGCAGCAGGTTGTAGCCCGGCTTTTCCAGCACCGCGTTCAACCGCTTGAGCGCGAATTGCACCACCTCGGCAAGATCATGCAATTCCACCGACGTGCACATGGAGTAATCGGGCTGGTGCCGCTTCGGGAAAATGGCCAGCTCAAAGGGGAACCGGCTGGCAAAGGGGCAGAAGAGGTGGTAGCTGTCATTTTCCGCAACAAGCCTCGTCGCCTCGGCCTTTTCCGTGTGCAGGATATCCGAAAAAAGGCTGCGCTGCTTCGTGACATAGTGCTCACGGGCGCGGTTCAATTTCCCCTCCACGAACGGCGGCACCAGCGGCAGTGCGACCAGTTGCGAATGGGCATGGACCAGCGAAGCTCCCGCGCTCGGCCCCACGTTCTTGAAGACGTAAATTTGCTGGAACCGCGAGTCCTTATCCAAATCGATCATCCGGCTCTGGTAACTAAAAAAAACTTCCGCGATGGCGGGAACGGACAATTCTTCCAGCGCCAACGCCCCATCGGGCGTTTCGATAATGACCTCATGTGCCCCGATCCCGGTCAGGCGATCATAGAGGCCTGAGGGACTGGCTTCCAACTGCCCCTCAATCCGCATGGCCGGATAGCGGTTCGGTACCACGCGTACCCGCCATCCTGGCTCATTCGGCTTCGATTTTTCCGAACGGAGCGCATAGACCTCCGGCGGAGTCAGCCGCTCATTGCCCTCGGCAAACGGATCGAGCGTGCCCGATTGCAAAACTGCGGCGGCAAAATCCTGGGGGCGACGTTGGCGTTCCGGGGCAAAGACGACCCAGGCATTGTGAAGTGGATCGCGGCGAAATTCAGGTTGCGTCATGAGCGGGGCGGTAAATCGGGATAAACCGGTCAGGCGTCTTTAAGCAGTTGATGTGCCGCCGCCGCCGAGGCAAAGCGTTTTTCCGGCTCAAAGGCAAGCAGCGTCATCACCCACTCACTCCAGGCCGCCGGAAACTCCGGTGCCTTGTCCGCCAGCGGAACGGGGGCAAAGCGCAGCCTCGAAATGGCAATCTCCTGGTTGGTCGACCCAGGATGTGGAAACGCACCACACGCCGCCCGGTAGTAGAGACATCCCAAGGCGTAAAGATCTGATCTCACATCCGGCGAAATCCCCATGAATTGCTCCGGAGCGAGCGTGTGGATGCTGCCGAAAAGGCTGGTTCGCCCCTCCAGCGGATCAAAGCGGAGGAAAGGGAGCTCCAGCAATTTCCAACCGGTTGGTCCCGAAGTCGAAAGGAAAAAATTATCAGCGTTCAAATCGCCATGGACCCAACCCGTATCGTGCAAAGCGCCCACCGCGTCCAGGGACTGATCCACAAAAATGCGCCAGCTTTCCGTGTTGAAGGGGCCATAGTTGACCATCTGTCCCAGCGTGTATCCTTCCAGCAATTCGTAAACCTGATACGCCCCATGATGGACGTCGGTGCCCCAATGGTAAAACTTGACCCATCCGGGCGGGAATGTCGGCAAGCTCGATTGCGGTGCGTAGGTCACCGGTTTCAGCGCGAGTCGAATCGCCACGTCGTTTCCCGTGACCGTGTCATGGGCACGAAAGACCCTCGCCTCGCCACCGGCTCCAACGGCATCAAGGATCTGGTAACGTCCATCGATCAGGGTTTCTTTCATGAGAACAAATTGGCGTCCTAAAAGGATTAACGAGAGAATTCAGAAATGGCAATGTCCGATAGAATTTAGCCCGCTAAAGGAATATCTCCTCTTTAAAGCTTCGACTCGACGGCCAGAACGTCGGCACGAACCGGATTGGGGTGGGCCGGATCGGCTTGGACTTGCTCCATTTCTTTCGCTGTCATGAAATAGGACTGAAAGCGCGACAGTCCATTGTCGCTTTTGGTTACTTCATACCAATTGATATAGTCGACCAGCTTTTGATGATCCTCCATTTCCGCCACGCGCTGCTCATGGGCTTCCTTGATGAACTTCAGGGCCTGGTCCGGCTTGGGATCGTTGATCAATGCCGTCAGTCCAAAGCGGTAAAGAGCCAGGACGGGCCGCCAGTTCTGGTGAGCCCGCAATTCGAGCTTCGTCAGGTCAAAAATCTTCTGGTGCAGGGCATCGATCAGTTTCTGGCTGCGCGGGAAATTGCAGATCGTATCGAGCGTGGCGACCTTGGTCTGGTCGGGCTTATCGGACGGAATGGCGATGACATCGGCGGAAGCGAGCTCCGCCACCGTTTCATCCCAGGTAAAAACGACGTCCCGGCTCCGGTCGGTTGCCGAAACGAGCTCTCGCTGCCAACCCATCTCGGTCGGGAAAAGTAGTTTCGCCGAGGTCGGGCTTGGCCCTGCATAGGTCGCGAGCCATTGCTGGAAATCGTCCCGCCGCGGTCCGGGCTGGATCAGGCTGTTGACCAGATAAAAGCAGAACGACCGCTGCCAGAGTCCCATCAGCCGGTCGTTACTGAGATGCTGCCAGCCCGTCACGTCTTCCAGTGAGGGCGCATGTTTGATCTGCACCGCGCGACGGACAATGCTCTCGCGATCATGCTCCGGGTCGTCATTGAGCCACTCGCGCAGACCTTCCACCAACCAGACCGGTACCGTATCGAGCTTCGTCTGCGAATCGAATGTCGTCGTCCGGGCGAAGAATTTTTCCCAAAGCAGCGCCGTGACGTATTGCCTCTGGATGAAAGCTTTTCCGTCGGGATCATCCACCGGAAGAACCGCTTCGATTTTCATCGTCGATCCGTCCGCGAAAACTGCGGAAGCTTCCCGGTTGACCTTCGTCATCAGAGGGTCGTCCGGCGTCATGATGTGGATATGAACCGGGAAACGCCAGGTGCGGCCGAGATGCAAAATCGGCGTCAGTTGATCCCGGGCATCCGCAGCCATTTGCAAGGCGTCGGCACAAGCCAGCGCATCGGAACT
>CAIPBM010000085.1 GCA_903863295.1 uncultured Verrucomicrobiota bacterium
GGCAAGACGCTGGCCGAGGAAAACATCAAGGTCAACGAGGAGGACAGTTCCATTGACGACTTCGATTCCAGCGAAATGCTGGCCCAACATGAGTACTTCAGCCTTCAGGACGGCAAGGCCATCCTCGTCATGGCCTACACCGGCGTGGAGGACAAGGATGCTGCCGCTCCCTTTAGCAACACCGCGGCCAAAATTCGTCAACATCTCGCGGAACTGGAGGCCAAATATCCCGGCGTCGAAGTCAAGCTCACCGGTGAACCCGCGCTCGATGCCGACCAGATCATCACCTCCACCAGCGACAGCATGAAAGCGGGTGGGATCACCCTTTTCCTGATCATCCTCCTCTTCGCCTTCAGTTATCGTACCTTCCTGCGCCCGGCCTGCACCTTCCTCGTGTTGATCATCGCGGTGCTCTGGTCGCTCGGATTCGCTCTGGCTTATGTAGGCCATTTCAACGTCCTTTCCATCGCCGTGATTCCGATGGTACTCGGCATCGGGATCGATTTTGGCATCCAGATTCTGGGGCGGTACGAGGAGGAGCTCGGTCACGGGGCCACGGTCAACGAAGCGGTCACCGCCTCGCTGGAACATACCGGCGTCGCCATTATTACCGGTGGCAGCACCACCGCCGCCGCCTTCTTCACCCTTTGTTTCAACGAATTCACCGGCCTGGCCGAACTCGGGAAAATTGCCGGAGCCAGCATGGTGTTTTGCATCATTGCCAGTCTGCTCCTGCTTCCGGCCATCTTCGTTCTTCGTGACCGCTCGCGCAGCCTGGAGGCGCTCAGAAACCAGTCGAGCAATTCCGCCTGGGGATTCATTCACACCTGGGACAAGGACATGGTCCGCACTCCCTGGCTCTGGATCGTCGTCGCGATTCTGATCTCCATCGCCTCGGCCGTCAGCCTTCCCTACCTCCACTTTGATTACAATCTGCTCCACCTCCAAAACCAGTCGGCTGATTCCGTGAAAACGCTCTACGAGGTGATGGATGCCTCCCGTGATGACGGCGGCAATGAAATCTCCACCATCTACACCTCCATCGTGGCCGATAACCTGGACGAAGCCCGCGATCTCTCGAAAAAACTCCTCGCCTTGCCGCAAGTGGCCAAGGTCGATTCGTTGCTGGAGATGGTGCCCGAAGGCCAGGACGAAAAGAAGCCGATCATCCAGCGGATCGTCAAGGCCGCCGCCGAACTTAACGTCAAGCCCCCCGCGAGCAAGAACGTCGATGTTCCCAAGGCACGCCGCGATATCGCCAGCCTGCTTGACCAGGCCCAACAGGCCCTTGTCCAGGCCAAGGGGTACGCGAATGTTTCCAAGATCGCCAAGGACGCCGTCGCGGCCTTTAGCACCATGATTCCCGCCCTGGAACGGGCCGACAAGGCGCTCAATTCCGCGCCCGTCGAGACGATTCAGCAACGCTTTAGCTCCTCCTCCACCGGGGCCTTTAGCCGCATGCAGAAAAATATCGAGCTCCTCAAGGACCAGAAAGCAGATCGCGGCCTCACGCTCGCCGATGTTCCTCCCCAACTGCAGAAGCTTTTCCTCGCCCCCAACGGCAAAATCCTGCTTCAGGTTTACGGCAAGAAAGACCTCTGGGAACGGGCACCCGATGAGGAGTTCAGCCTTGCCGTGCTTTCCGTCGCGCCCAAGGCCACAGGCAGTCCCATCCTCAATTATTACGCCACCGAATTACTCCGCGTCAGCTATCTCAAGGCCGCGGTCTGGGCCTTTGCCGCCATCACGATTCTTATCTTCCTTCATTTCCAGAGCTTCAAATATCTCGTTCTCACGCTGACGCCCCTCGTGCTGGCCGTCCTCTGGCGTACCGGGGCCATGGTCTGGTTCGGCATCGAATTCAATCCCGCCAACATCGTCACCTTGCCACTCATCATCGGCATCGACGTCGCCTTCGGCGTCTACATCATCGACCGTTACCGCGAGGACGGAAGACTCAGCATCTTTGCTGGCAGCACGGGCAAGGCGATCATCATGTCGTCGCTGACCTCTCTTTTCGGCTTCAGTTCCCTCCTGATCTCGCAATTCACTGGCATGTATTCGATTGGACAACTCATGTCGCTCGGTATCGCCATCGGCCTCGTCACCGCGATCTTCATGCTGCCGCAGATTCTGGTGCTCCTGAAAACCAAGCCCCCAGAAGACGCCGCCAAGCCTCCCGTCAAATAAGCCACCATTTAAAAAATGCCGTCATCCTGAGCTAGTCGAAGGATCAGCCTCCGGGAGACCTCCTCATTACACTTATGTTACTCGTTTTGTGAAATTCCATCTCATCGCGCTTTGATCCGAATAGTTTCAGAGGATGATTTCGTCACGGGGAGCTGATCCTTCGACAAGCTCAGGATGACAAACCGCTCAAATCGGGATTTTTGCAGAGGTGTCCAGCGGAACGCTTGAACTACCTTTTCCCCGCAAACGCCGCTTCAAAAAGTATCGCCTTGGCCGCACGTTTACTCGCCCCCGGCTCGCCGAGGGTATCGACAATCTGCGAGACTCGCTTCTGCATGGCCTCCCGCTGCACAGGGTCATCCAGCAGGCCGAGCGCAGCCTCGGCCACGGCTGTAGGCTCGAGGTTATCCTGGATGAACTCCGGTACCACGGCTTCATTGGCCATGACGTTGATGATGCTGAGGTGTTTGACCTTCACCACGCGACGTCCCACGGCATAGGTTAGGGGATGGACGCGATAAACCACCACCTGGGGAATCCCCACGACCGCGCATTCCAGCGACGCCGTCCCCGAGGCGACCAGGGCCAGTGCGCAGCGCGAGAGATGGGAGATGGCGTAGCCGATGTTGTACTCAAAGGCGAAATTCGGTGCCGGGAGTTGCGCGATGAGATGGAGCGCCAGTTTCTGGCTCGCCTCATTCGGGGACAGGAGAATGAATTTCAAGTCGGGCTTGGCGCGGCTCATGATTCGTGCCGCCTCCCAGAGATCGGGCAAATGCGCCTCAATCTCCGTCTTGCGGCTCCCGGGCAAAAGCGCGATCCAGTTGGGGTTGATCTCCGTGTCGTCCGCCTTGCGAATCCGATCCAGCACGGGATGACCGACCCATTGAACGTTGAGCTTGGGCGCGGCCTGCGCGAACCAGGCTTTCTCAAAAGGAAGGATGCTGAGGACAAGATCAAGATCGCGCTGCATGATCTTGACCCGACCCGCGCGGGAGGCCCAGACCTGAGGGCTGATGTAGTAGACGATCTTGGCCTTGGGCAATCCCTTCCGCAGGTATGGCGAAAGCCTCAGATTGAATCCTGAGCAATCGATCAGGACAACGGCGTCGGGCTGTTCTTTTTTGGCGAGAGCAAGAATCTGACTCCGGAACTGGCGGAACTTGAAGTACTTCTTGATCACCTCGGTCAAGCCCAGCACCGCATGCGCGGCCATATCGAAGAGCTGCTCCTGCCCGGCTGCGACCATCTTGGGGCCGCCCACACCAATGATGCGGAGCTGAGGCTGCTGTTCCTTGAGGGCGCTGATGAGATCCGCGCCATGGGCGTCGCCGCTCGGTTCACCCGCGACCATGAGGATCGTCAGCGGTCGCAGGGAAGTCGAGGTCTCGGAAGAACGCGTGGCCATAGGGAAGAGACCGCCGACTAGCTCATCTTGGCATTCTGCTGGGCGATCTGCTCCGTGATCTGCATGGCAATGGCCAGTGCCGCCGCAGCCTGCGCTCCGCCGACCCGTGGCGACTGGCTGGAGCGTGCGCACTCGGCAAACGCCGCCAACTCGAGCTTGAGCGGTTCGTCCTTCTCCACCTTGATGCTCTCCTTGGTGATCTTGGAATCGATCTTGCGGTAGATTTCTCCGCTCTGGTCGAAGTAATCGAGCGAAAGGTAGGCATCGTCCTGGAAGACGCGGATCTTACGAACCTTCTCAAAGCTGATGCGGCTGGTTGTGATGTTGGCCACGCAGCCGTTTTCAAACCGGATGCGCGCGTTCGCAATATCCTCGCCCTTGCTCAAGACGGCGGTTCCGACCGAGTCAATCGATTGAATCGGCGAGCGAACGAGATGGAGAACGACCTCAATGTCGTGGATCATGAGATCAAGCACGACGCCGATATCGGTGCTGCGTCCCGGATAGGTGGAAAGCCGGTGGGCTTCGATAAAGCGCGGACGGGTCAGCTTTTCTTCCAGAGCATTCAGAGCGGGATTAAAACGCTCGATGTGTCCGACCTGCAACACGAGCTTCTTGGCCAGGGCAAGATCGACCAGTTCCTTGGCCTGCGCCGTGTTGTCGGTGATCGGTTTCTCGACGAGGACATGCTTGCCCGCGTTGAGGAAAAGCCCGGCGATTTCGTGATGGGTGCTGGTCGGGGTCGAGATCGTGGCGGCATCGACCACTTCGGCCAGGGCCTGGGCAGTCGGGTAGGCTTTCACCCCGTGACGTTGCGCGACTTTTTCCGCGACATGGTTGTCGAGATCGTAAACCCCCACAAACTCCACCCCCGGCAACTGCGAATAAATCCGCGCATGTTCCCGGCCAATATGACCGACTCCAACCACTCCGACTCGTACGTTACTCATAATTTTAAAAGCGATTCATCCGCGGCGAAGAGGCTGATCCGCCAGCGTTCTGCCTGTTCCACTACCAGTTTCTTGTCCAGAAGCAAAGTGCACCGTGCCTCACAGGCGATGACCTTGACCCCCGACTCCTTCGCGCGCTCCAAGGTGCGCGTGCCAATCACGGGGACATCAAAACGAAAGTCCTGGTTGGGTTTGCTGACCTTGACCAGCACCACGTCACCCTTCCCCAACCGTCCGCCCCGTTCCATCGCCGCGTCAGTGCCTTCAAAGGCCTCCACCGCGACGACCGTTCCCTTTTTTACCACGACGCTCTGGCCGATGTCCATCCGGCTGGTTTCCTTCGCCGTGCGAAAGCCCAGGGTGACATCGTCGAGTTGCTGGCGCGAAAGCTTGGGTCCGGCAATATGTCCCGGTTCCGGTACCGCATCCTCCAGAAAAGTCGTCGCGGGCAAAAGCTCGACGCCAACCTTTTTCAGCTCATCGGCGATGGCCGCAAAGATGGTCTCGGCGTTGCGCTCCTTCAGCCGCGCGAGAAGGAGTGCGCCTTTAAAATCGGGCATCAAATCGAAGAGGTTACCGGGTGCGATTTGTCCGGCCATGATGGCCTGGGTGATTTTTTGCTCCTTGAAGTAATTACAGAGCCCCCCCAACTGACCCACGCGAAGCTTGGTGTAGTTATCGGCGAGCTTCTCAACTTCGGATGCCGTCTCGCCGGAGAAGCCGACAATGGCAATGCGCTTCACTCCCCTCGCCCGAGCCGCTTCCGCGAGAAGAATCGGATAGCGCCCATTCCCGGCGATGATACCGAGGGAGTCAAGATTGGCTTCCGAAGAAGCCGCAACAATTTCGACCGGCATTTTACCGTGAGTGCCGGTGAGCTTCATCCGCAAGATGAACCGGTATCTCTTCACCAGTCCGAACGACCATCTTGCCATCTTCCCAGTTCACAATGGAACGTCCCATCCGGCGATGTTCGTCCAACGCAAGAGCAACTCCCGCTTTGATGCCAGCATCAACCCTTTGAAGATATTCCGTATATTCCTGGTCGCTCATTTTCTTGTGATCAAATGTTGCCACCGCAAGGCATCTCTTACCGTGGTCTCTCTGTTTTGACCTCCGAAAGCGACCAAGCGAGGCTCTATTTCGCTATTGTCATAGAATTCCCACCAATTGGCAAGTGGCATGTAGAGCTCTATGAAATTGCTTCGACTTCTCTCAAAGCGCCTTCGCACGTCTTCATTCGGCACATGATGTCCTCCTGCGCTGACACGGGTAGCCACTCGCTGAATCGCTATATCTGCACTGGGCAACCAAAAATAATAAAGATGGATAGTGAATCCTTCGGTCTGCTTTTGACGCAACCATGGGCAAAAGTTCGTGAAGACAGGGTTGTCTCAAATGCGAAATCCATTTTTTCGGCAGCCAGTTCGTCCAAGCGCCTTAACATGACTCGTCCTGCCTCGAAGGCAGCACCTTCTGGTTTGAAAGCCGATAATCCATGAGCAATAACGTCCGCATTTACAAATTCCGCGCAATGTAGGAACCGCGGTATCAAGGCACGAGCTACTGTGCTTTTACCCGATCCATTCGGCCCAGCTAGAATATAGATATTGGGCATGGCGCAACCTCACCATGAGAAATTCTAATTCTGTGGTCTCTCCGCCAGCACACGGCCTTTGAATTGACGGCGGGAAAACCAGAGCATGCCGAAGAGATCAATCGTGGCGCGAATCGCACGCTTGCCACCGGCAACTTTGCTCACGCCCGCATGACGGGCCCGGTGCTCCACCGGCATTTCGCCGATCTTGTAACCGGCGGAAAGAACTAGCGCCGGAATGAAGCGATGCATGCCGTTCCATCCCGGCAGGCGTTTGGCGGGCTCCCAGCCCAGAACCTTCAGGGTACAGCCTGTGTCGCTCGTGTGATCCTGCAGGAGCAAGCCACGCACCTTGTTGGCTATGGTGGAGGAGATGCGGCGGATAAAGACATCGTTCCGCTTCGTGCGCACGCCGGTCACGAGGTCGAGACCTTCATCCACAAGCTTGCGCCACATCCGGGGCACGTCCATCGGATCGTTTTGCAGATCGGCGTCCATGAGGATGATGTATTCGCCCTGGGCCGCCTGAATCCCATAATACATGGCCGCGCTTTGTCCGCTATTCTGGCTCAAATGCAGCCAGGTGATGGCAAAGGAGGGACTCGCTGGCGGTTGCAAAAAGGCATCGGTGCTGCCGTCATTGACGAGGATGATTTCGGCCTGATGTTCCATCGCCCGGAGCATCGCGTCGATCTCCCGGATGAGTCGAGGGAGATTTTCCGCCTCGTTATAAAAGGGGACGACGACCGAAAAAGTAGGGACTGAACTCATAATGTGAATAACTGGTAACAAAACCGGGTTCCCAGCATGAGGCTGAACAGGGCCGAGATCAAGACGATCCAGTCACCCCACGCTTCATACACCGTCTCATGCGACGGATAAGCGGCCAGAGTTCCACTGAAAACACCGCCGACATCGATTTCCGACCCGGCATCATTCTGATACCGTTGCACGACCGAGCCATTCGCATCGATCACGCACGAGACCCCTGTATTGGCGCAGCGAAGCATGGGACGGTCATGCTCAATACAGCGGAAAATCGCATGGTTCAGGTGCTGGCGAATGCCCCAGTCGGCGCACAGCCCCCAGTACCAGCCGTCGTTGGTGATGGTGACAAAGAAATCAGGGTTTAACCGGGCAGCTTTGTTCGCGACCTCAGGCAAGGTGTCCTCAAAGCAGATCAAGGGCGCAAAACTCATCTTCGGCTTGCTCATGACGAAGCGTTGCGGGCGATCACCCGGGGTAAAATCGATGCCAATGCCAATGGCAGTGCGAATCCACGGAAACCAATCACCCCATGGCAAAAATTCCCCCAGGATGACCAGCCGGGTCTTGCGATAAATCTCAAACTCCTCGCCCCCTGGGGAATAGAGAAAGGCGCAATTGTAGAGTTTCCGCGTATGGTAATCGTAGTCTTCCGCTCCGAGGAGGAAATAGCCGTTGGAAGCCTGGCTGATTTCCTGGATGGCTTCATTCAAGGGATGATCCCAGACTCCTCCCCCGATGATCGCTTCCGGCCAGAGCAAAAGATCGGGATGCGTCGCGATGGCGGGCACCGTCATTTTTTCCATCTTGTCGAGCGCCTCCTCCCGGTAGGAAGCGGCCTCCGATTGAAGTTGCGGAATATTCGGTTGTACGCAGGCAAAACGGAGTTCCGGCCCGCGCACTTCTCCTTGATGCCGCTGAAGGTGATGCCACCCCAAGGCGAAACAGCCCGCGACGATAAAGAGTGCAGCCGCAAAGGGCACGGAAGCACGGACGACTCTTTTTTCCCGGAGGGTTTTGGCGATGCCCAGCAGTCCCTCGGCCCAGAGGATATTAACCGTGACCAGCACAAAGGAAATCAGGTGGACGCCGCCAAAGGCTGCCAGTTGCCGAAAAATAATGCTCGGGGCCTGGGAGACGCCAAGCTCGTTCCAGTTGAATCCGGTAAGAAACCAACTGCGCCACCATTCCAAGGTGACCCACAGCGCCGCCGCCGCCATGGCCCGGTAGATCGCACAGATCGATCCTTCCTCGCAAGTTTGCGGGATGAATCGCGCGACGAGTAGAAACCAAATCGCCGGATAGAGCGCAAGGTAGAGAACGAGAAAAAAGGTACCGATGGCCGTGACATTGCTAATCCACCAAAAGACGCCGCCAAAATAGATCAGGCCGATGAGATAGCCGTACCGGATGGGATTTCGGCGCACCTGCTCGCTGCGGCTGATGGCCCACCACGCCGGAACCAACGCCACCCAACCCGCCGTGGAGCAGGAAAAAGGAGGAAAGCTCGCGACCAGCAGCAGGCCCGAGAAGGCGCAAAGCCACCAGCGATAGGAATCAAACCAACGATCAAACACGCTTCAAACTGCCAAGAGATGCTGCTCCCGCCAAATGTTTAATGCCGGATGGAGCAGGTAAATGAATTTACGGTTAGGAATTGCTTTCCCTTTTGGGTATGAAAGTATGCCTAGAATGCCCCAAAGAACGCCATCCGATCTGGCAAATCCTTTTTTTGCTCTCTTATCATGGATTAAGGATTACGCGGTCGCACTTTCGCTCGGATTGGTCTCTTTCTTCCTGGTGCTCGGCTGGAGAATTCTTATCCCCACCAATGTTGCCTGGTTGGCAAAGAACGATCCAGCGACTTTCTATCTGGGCTGGGGATTTTTTCGTCAAACAAAGTGGATGTGGCCTCCGGGAGCTAATCCAAACTATGGTCTGGATTTAGGAAGTTCCATTTTTTACAGCGACTCTATTCCTCTTGTAGCCATCGTGGCGAAGCTCTTCTCCGCTTGGTTGCCGACACCCTTCCAATACTGGGGAATTTGGCTTCTGCTGTGTTTTATGCTGCAGGCATTTTTTGGATGGAAATTAGCAGAACTATTGACATCCAGGTTCTGGCCTAAATTTTTTTCCTCCTGTTTATTTGTATTTGCTCCGCCATTTTTGTTCCGACTTAACTTTCATTATTCGCTCTGCGCACAATGGCTTATTCTAGCCTCACTCTATCTGTGTCTTCAAAGATCGTCATACCCTCGTTGGTATTGGTGGATTGTGATTGGCACTCTGGCAGCAGGTATCCACTCGTATATTTTTGCGATGGTATTTTTTTTATGGATTGCAGATATGATCAGACGCCTTTTCTTTGACAAGGCTCCCTTAGTTAATTTGGGATTCGAGGCAGTTTTTTTTGTCGGAATCTCCATCGTCGTCTTGTGGATTTCCGGTTTTTTTTTGGTACAAAAGGGGCTCGATTCATGGGGACTGGGAGACGCGCACATGAATCTGCTCTCTTTGATTAATTCCAAGAATAGCCCCATTGGTGGCAAATGGTCTTACGTCCTGCCGAGGGGGCCATCGGATAGTTTCGACTTTGAGGGATTCAACTACATGGGGTTAGGTATCATTTTTCTCTCAGGATTCTGGCTTTATTCTACTCTTTCCTATCGGCATTTCGAAAAATGGGATTGGCAATGGTTTCCTCTCATCTGCATCCTATCGTTTTTAACGATTTTCGCCCTTTCGAATCGAATCGCTTTTGGGCATTACATTCTACTAACCTATTCTGTTCCGCACATTTTCGAGGCCTTGCGCTCGTCCGGTCGTATGTTTTGGCCCGTATTTTACGCTGGGCTTTTTTTTCTTATCCGCGGGCTCTTAAAAACCCACGGTTACCGGACGAGCCTTTGGGTACTTGGTTTTGCCACCGTCATACAAATCCTTGATACGAGCGCCGGTTGGCTCATCGTCCGCCACAACCGCAATGACTCTTACGGCTCGACATGGAATAGTCCTCTCCAATCTGAGTTTTGGGATAAAGCTTCTTCGCACTACAAGTACATTTATCTCGTTCCCTCCTCCATTGACGCCCCCAAGTATTATCAGACCTTTGCCTACTATGCGCTGCAGCATGGTATGGGAACGGATGGAGCCTATCTCGCACGAATTGACCCGTTTAAAGTCGCTTCCCATAATCATAAGATCTTGATGGAATTAAGCACCGGCGATTTTGAACCTCAAACGCTCTACATACTGGACCCTGACAATGCCGCTTTGGCGAAAAATCACATCCATCCAGACTCAGATTTATTGGATACTATAGACGGATTCACCGTCTTGGCTCCTGGCTGGAAGACTAACCGTTAGCGGATAGCAAGACATCTGCATCGTCCATTTGAGCCCATGAATACCATTGCCTCCTCCTTCTTGGCATTGATTATCCCTTGCTACAAAGAATCGGTGCGGCTTCCCCGATTTCTACCCATATTGGCTGAGACCCTGGCTGATATCGATTGTACCATTCAAGTTGTTGATGATGGCTCGCCCCCCAACGAGGTGAATGCCATCCGCTCACTTGTTGAAGAAATGCGCATTCGTTTTCCGAGAATAATCTCACCTCTACTGGCGTTACCGTCGAATCAGGGAAAAGGCGCGGCCGTCCGGGCAGGTTGGATGAAGCATTCCGCCAGTACCCTGCTTGGATTTGTTGATGCCGATGGAGCTATCTCTCCGCAGGAGGTTTATCGCTTCATCAGCATTGCCTCAGCTTCACCAGAAAAAGCTTACTTTGCATCGAGAATTAGAATGCTCGGGCGCAAGGTTGATCGATCATTTTTAAGGCATCTTTACGGGCGCGTGTTCGCGACCGCTTCATCACTCTCCCTCAAATTACCTGTCTATGACACGCAGTGTGGATTAAAGATCGTTCCCAGCCAGATCTTTCAAAACGGCAAGGCTCCTTTTGAGGAAAGGGGGTTTGCCTTTGATCTCGAGTTGCTCGTGGCTCTGGTCGACGGCGGCTTTTCTATCCAAGAGATCCCCATTGACTGGACGCATGTCTCCGGAAGTAAGATCAACCTGATCCGTGATTCATTGGCCATGTACCTTTCTTTGAACCGTATCTCTCGCAATCGCACAAAATGGACTTTGCCGAACAAAATCAAGTAACACCCAGTCTCGTCCTCGAGCACTGGTACTACCAATCCAAGTTTGAATTGCTTCGTCGCACTCTTACTGATTCCGGCTTGCTAAAATCTAGCACGCAATTAGCTGATTTGGGATGTGGCCTCGGCGTCTTTCTTACGCTTCTGGAGAGGAGCGGCCTCTTGTCATCACAAAGTATGGTGGGGATCGATCCTGCCGCAACCCATTGCCATCTCAGCCTGGGGGGAACTGTTCCGATCATGACCGCATGGCCGGATTATTCATTTGATGTCATCTTATTGATGGATGTCCTTGAACATATCGAAGATGATCGGGCCGCACTCAGACAAGCCTATGAAAAATTAAAGCCTGGCGGTCATCTATTCATTACCGTGCCCGCTTTTTCATTCCTCTGGTCACATCATGATGAAGTTTTAGGTCATTATCGCCGATACACCATCAGCGGTTTAAGAAAACTTGTCACCTCAGTACCTGGCCTTAAAATACTAAATCTTCATTATTTTTATGCCCTGATCCTTCCGATCGCCATGTTGGTGCGTTTTTTACGGCAAAAAGCTCAGGGGAATTCATCCGATTTAAAACCCGCATCGGCGTTTCTCAATTTTGTGTTGAAGAAAAGTCTGTTGGTCGAGTCAATATTCGCAAACCGTAACAAAATTGCCGGCCTCACCGTAGTAGCCGTCTGTCAAAAACCAAAGTAAACACAAACTTGAATTGAGTCGTTCAATTCAACTGTTCGCCGCCATCTCAACGGACCTACTCTCCGGGGTATCCACCGTCTCCTTGAGTGTCTTAAGGAAGCGCTTCATGGCAGGCGAGAGCACGCGTCCTGACTTGTAGATGATGCCGAGCGGACGGTAATAGGGACGTCCCTTGAATTCCACAACCGCGAGCGTCCCATCGCGAACCTCCTGCTCGACCGTCGCACTGGGGACAATGGAAACTCCCGCGCCGATTTCCACGGCCCGCTTCACCGTCTCGATGTTGTCGAACTCCATGACCGGGTTCACCTCGAGACCAGCCTCGCGGAAAATCTTGTCAACCGCCTTGCGCGTCGGGATATCGGGCTCGAAGCCGATGAATTTTTCTTTCTTCAACTTCTCAACGTCAATCTCCCCTTCCCTCGCCAGTTCATGTGTGGGAACACAAATCAACACGAGGCGATCTTTGCGAAACGGCTCAATCTTGAGCGCCTTCTTGTGCACGGGAAAGGCGACCAATCCGAGATCGCTCGTTCCCTCAATGACTTCATCGTAAACCTGATTGGAGCGACGGTACTCAACGTGGACATTCACGCTGGGGAATTCGCGCAGGAATTTTTTCAGGTAGGAAGGCAATTCGTGCAGGCCGATACTGTAAACCGTGCTGAGCCGGATGGTTCCGGAAACCACGTTACGCATTTCAGAAAGTTGGTGCTGGAGCGAATCGAATTGAAAGACGATCTGTTTGCTCGCCTCGTAGAGAAGCATGCCTTCCCGCGTGAGGCCAAAACGTTTGTTGCTCCGTTCGATGAGCGGCACCCGGAACCGTTCCTCCATCGCCCGCACCTGCTGGCTCACCGCCGACTGCGTGATAAAATTGAGGGAGGCCGCCTTGCTGAAACTGCGCGATTCGACTAAATCACGAAAGACTTTGAAGGATTCGACCTGCATGCCGAGCAATATAAGCATATCTAATGGTGAGTCAACCCTGAATTTCCAGAGAATGACAGGAGACAATTTTCAGGATAAGCTCTCCTGATGGACGACTTTTCCTCCCGCCTGGAGCATCTCCAGACTCAAATCGCCGAAGCGGCGCGCCGCGCCAGCCGCGATCCCGAAGCAATTCAACTCATTGCCGTGAGTAAAACGCAACCTGTTTCAGCGATCCAGGAAGCAATGCGGGCGGGCCTGACCCATTTCGGCGAAAACAAGGTCCAGGAAGCCCGTGGTAAAATCGATGAACTAGGCCGCGGCGTCTGGCATCTCATCGGGCATCTGCAAAGCAACAAGGTCAAGGACGCTGTGCGGCTTTTTGATTCGATTGATTCAGTCGACCGCCTTGATCTCGCACAGGAAATTAATCTCCGTGCGGAGGCCTTGGGCAAGACTCAGAATGTGCTGCTCCAGGTCAATATCGCGGGTGAGAGCACAAAGTTCGGCTGTGCACCGGAATCCGCGCGGTCACTGGCCGAGGCCATCAACGCCCTGCCCCGGTTGGCGCTCCATGGCCTCATGGCGATCGCGCCCTACGCACCGGAGCCGGAGGATTCGCGGCCTCATTTCGCGGCGCTGCGGGAATTACGCGATGCGATCCAAACCGATACCGGATTACAATTGCCCGAGCTTTCCATGGGCATGAGCGGCGATTTCATGGTCGCAATCGAGGAAGGAAGCACTTCCGTCCGCATCGGCACGGCGCTCTTTGGACAACGCCTCAAGCTCAAGCAACGCATGCCCGAGGATCCCTCCTTTACAGAGTCGACTTAAAGCTCGACAACAAAACTATAATCCAGTGTTGATTTGAGCTGTGGCCCGGCGGGAGCCGGGCCCTCCATTAAGCCAGTAAACCAAGGCCTATGGCTTTTTAGCGGGGGCAGCGGACGCGCCATCCTTGAACTTGGAACGCAAGGCCAGCCCAATCACGCGCCAGATGGGATCTGGTAATTTATCGAGGTCAGCTCCAATCGTGGCGCGACGGTCAAATGTCCGGGCACGGCCTTCATAACGCACTCGAGACTTGAGGGGGATGATGCGGCGGCTCATAAATCAGGGCATTTCTTAGCCTGATAAATACTACCCCAGCCTTGACGAAAAGCAAGTGACTAGGTCAATTCGCTGGGAGGGATGGAGGTCGGAAGCCGCTTGCCTAGAATTTCAGCCTGGGTACGAACCCGTTCGGGATCGGTGTCAAAACGATATCCGTGACAGTTGGGGCACGTCGGTGCATCGCGCACGACAATCGATTCGCAACCTTCGCAAACTTGGTAGAGTTCCGGCTTCTTGACAATCTGCGCAGCGCGCTCGGCCCGCGCTGCCAGGGATTCGTTGTTGGACATAACCGTGCGATTTAGCCCTCCCTTGAGCCCGTTTGTCGAGGAACTCCTGCATCGGATCGAAAAAAAGAGCCCGGTACGCTTCCACTCATCTCAGAACTAGTCCTTGTTTGTCTTCAAAAGAGAGCTACTTGTTAAGATTCCACCTTTTGTGCTTGTTCCTCTTTATGACCGTACCTGTCTCGCCCAGGTCTACCTGCCGATCAAGCAAATGCTCCAGATTGACCGGGTGACGGAGATAACCGGTGGCAGCGTTAGCTGCGAGATGGATCTGGAACGCCACTGGGTCTTCCCGCTCCATTTTCCCCAAGACCCCATTTTTCCCGCCTGCCTGATGATTGAAGCCGCCGGGCAGGCCATCGCCATCTGGGCCTGGCACCACAAGATGCCGGGATTACCTCGCCTGGCGCGGGTCAAGGCCTCCTTTGCCAGCGCCGTGCGACCGGAGGATGGCATCCTCTCTTTCGTGGGGCAAATCCGGCAACGCCGCCATATCTGCGTCGGCGCGGTGGAGCTTTTCTGCGGAAGCCGGTCGGTCGCCAAGGTGGAGGAGACCCTGGCCTGGGTCGCGTAAATTAAAGTGGCAGCACTCAAATCTTCTTTCTCCTCGCTTTCTCGATTTGTCCCGGATGATAATTAAAGTCTGCATCCATGCGTGACGGCATTCTCTCTCCAGCACTGCCCTCTACCGGTCCAGCACCGTCGCAACCACATTCGCCGGTCGATCTGCGTCCCTTAACCACCAGCGAACTCATTGATCGCGGGTTTATTCTCTATCGCACCCACTTCACCGGTTTTCTTCTCCTCGCCTTGCTGGGACAAATCGCACCGTTGCTATCCCAGATCGCGGTGACTGCATCGGGGCTCAATCCTTCGCAAAATGAAGTTCTCGATCAACCCTGGCAAGCGGTGGAAAAGGTCGGCTTGATCATGGGGATCAGCCTGCTCGCCCAGGTCGTCGCCTTTGCGTTTGAGGTGGTGGCCACCTTCTTTATTGGTGACGCCTATCTCGGCAAAATACCCTCCGTGGGAGATAGCCTCAAAAAATTGAGCCTTTGTTTCGGCAGATCCATCTGGACATGTCTGCTCAGCCGTCTGGTCATCGGGTTGACCTTCATCTTTCCCGCGCTCGCCATGACCGCCGCGTATCTCTACGCCCTTTATTACCCTCCGGTTGAATTCCTTTCCCTGCTTGTCTTTGGCGGATTGGCCCTGATTTTATTCGTCCTTTCCATGGCACCGGTTCTGGTGGTTTTCATGCGGTTGATGGTGACGGTTCCCGCGCTTGCGTTGGAGGGGTTGGGCGGCTGGAAAGCGATTCAACGCTCCTCGACTTTGGTGCGATTTGATCCCGGGCTTGGTATCTTTTACTGGGGCGAAATGCGACTGAGCTTTCTCCTGCTCCCGCTCTTCATCATCGAGTTGCTGATCCTCTCCCTCACCTCGCTTCCGCTCGTCCTTTTTCAGGTCAGCGAAAGCATCCGCCATGGCGCCACCGGCCAGATTGCCACGCCTCCTGACTCCACCTTGATCCTGAGCCAGATTCTCACCTATCTCGCCGGGTCGGTCATCTGGTCGCTCTATCCCATTGCCACAACGTTGTTCTACTACGATGTCCGGATTCGCCGGGAAGGCTATGATTTGGAAATCATGGCGCAAAACCTGGAGCAAAAGCCATGAATCGCCTGGGCTGCGTCATCCTTCTGACCCTGCTCGGCGCAAGCTGGCTACAAGCGGATATCACGCCCGACGCACCATCCGCCGCCACGCCCCAACCCCAGACCAACCCGGCGCTCGTTGCCGAGCATTACCGTCAGGTCCTGGCCCGGCCGGAATACACGGAGGAGAGGGAACCTGACGTGAACTCGCGTCTCAAGGAATGGCTTTCCGTCTGGTTTATGCGGCTTGGCTCACAATTTGGGGAATTCAAATACGCCAGCCGGATGCCCGCATTCGAATCGATGTTGATGACGGTGCTGGCTGCGCTTTCCATTGCCGCCCTTCTTTACACCATGGCGCGCCTGACCCGCCGCCGCGCCCGGATCGATCCCGAATCGCCACGAAGCGCACCGGGGCCCAAGGTATTTCATCCACCAGAAACCTATGACGATGAAATCGAACAGGCCATCCGCTCGGGAAATTGGCACGCCGCCTGGCTGGCAACCTGGAGACAATTCCTCTCTCGCTTGGAGAACCGCCAACTCGCCGAAACGGATCGCACCCGAACCAATCGCGAGTATCTCGCGCAGCTTACAGCCAAGGCAATTCCCCTACCCGCAGCGAACCTGCTGACCAGCATGGTGGATGCCTACGATCAGTACATCTACGGACGCCGGAAGATTGACGAAACCGACTGGAACCACTTTCACCAGCAAATCAGCGAGACGGGCCTGCTCCTTCATCTCGACAATAAAGGGATTTCAACGAAAGCGGAGGGCGCATGAACCGCAACATGGTCTACATTCGTGCCCTGCTGGTCGTCGTCTCGATTGTCGTCATCGTCGCTTTCATCAACCGCTCCCCCCAACGCACCCGGAGTGACACCTGGCTTCCTTCCAGTTTCAATCCCGTGGGCGCGGGAAACATGGCTTTTTTTCAAACGTTACAGGATATGAATTGGCCGGTGGAGCGGTGGCGCGAGCCGCTCAGCCGTCTCTCCTACTACGGCACAGATAATGTCCTGATCATCACCCGGTCTCCGCTCGGAGCACGGGCCTCTTTTTCCGATCAGGAGATCGACCTGCTCGATGATTGGGTCAAGAAGGGCAATACGCTGGTCTTGCTGGGCGCATTGAACCAGGGGGATGACACACGAAAGATCCTTCAAGACCTCGGCTTCACCCTGCCGGAAAAGGCCGATTCCATTCCCGATTTTTTCCATTCCTTCGATTCGAGCAAGGAACCGGCCCTCGAAATTGAGCCTGCCCCCGGCAATAATGAGCCCTTCACCAGGATGCTGCTTCCCTCGACCGCCGCTCTTCCCCTGAGCATCCCCACAGGAGCGAAAATTCTCTGGGAACATCAGGGGCAGCCGTACCTGATCGAAGTTTCTCGCGGTGGGGGCCGGGTCATTTGCGGGGCCTCGGCCCAGTTGCTCAGCAACCATTGGCTCGGCCAGGGCGACAACCTCAACATCGTGCTCAGCCTGCTGGCTCCCGGCGGTCATTTGCCCAACCATCTCCTGTTTGAGGAAAGCCATCATGGATTTTCCGCTACCTACGCGCTCGCCCGTCTGCTCTCGGATCAAGGGGTCCGTTTTGCCGTGATGCTGGCCCTGTTGGGCGCGCTTGCTTTTTTTGGCTCATCGCTCGTCCGGTTTGGCCCGGTGATCCCGCTCCAGCCCACTTCAGGACGCTCCACCCTGGAGTTTGTCGATTCCATCGCTGATCTCTACCTCCGGGCCAACCTGCGCAATGACACGATGAAATCTCTCTTCGTCGAGACCCATCAGCGGGTCCTGCAACGGCTCAACCTTCCCCCCACAGCGCCACACGAATTGATCGCCTCGCGCCTTGCCCAGGCCCATCCCCACCTGCCTTCGTGGAAAAAACTGGCGAAGCGCTTTGATTCCCGTGATTATACCGACGGTCTTCCCCCCACAGGCTGGCTCCGCGTGGCCCGTGAACTCATTCAAATCAAATCCGCCATGGCATGAACTCGATCCTCGCAACCCGTGCTGCCGAAATCCGGCAGGAAATAAAGAAAGTCATCGTCGGTCAGGAAACTCTGGTGGAGAAGACGCTCATCGCTCTACTCGCGGGAGGCCATGTCATCCTTGAGGGCGTGCCCGGTCTCGCCAAAACCCTCTTCGCCCGCGCCCTGGCGGCGAGTCTACAGGTCAGCTTCAAGCGTATCCAGTTCACTCCGGATCTCATGCCCTCAGACCTGATCGGCACCAACGTCTTTCAACCCGATACGCATACTTTCAAATTCCTGCCCGGCCCCATCTTCGCGGATATCCTGCTCGCGGACGAAATCAATCGGACGCCGCCCAAAACCCAGTCTGCGCTGTTGGAAGCGATGGAGGAACATCAGGCCACTGTCGACGGAATCTCCCGCCCCCTGCCGGAACATTTTTTCGTCATCGCCACCCAGAACCCGATTGAATATGAAGGCACGTTTCCCCTCCCCGAGGCGCAAACCGACCGCTTTCTTTTCAAGATCAAGGTCGACTACCCGACGCCGGCCGATGAGATGACCCTGCTGCAACAGGAACCCTTTTCCAGCCGCGTAGAGGATATTATCCAGCCCAAGGCCAGCGCAGAGGATTTCGCCCTGATCCGCAAGGAAATCGCGGCGGTAACCATCGACCAGACGATTTACGATTACACCCTGCAACTCCTGATCGCCTCGCGACAAAGTCTGCAACTCGCACTCGGGGCCAGTCCCCGCGCTGGTCGCGCCTGGATCAAGGCCGCCCGCGTGCTCGCCGCCTTGCGCGAACGGGCCTTCGTCACGCCGGATGACATCAAGGAGCTCGCCTATCCCATCCTGCGCCATCGCCTCGTCCGCAAGCCGGAGACGGAAATTGAGGGCGTCACCGTCGAGCAGGTCATCGACCAGCTTCTCGCTTCGGTGGAAGTACCGAGGTAACGAGGCCATGATCGTTAGCGGCCACAAACCGTCACAACGACGCATCGACGCCGAGTAGCATCGACTGGACTCATGGTCTTCCTCCCCCGCTTCTACTTCACGCTGGTCACGGCCATCCTGCTTGCCCTCGCCTCAACCTGGGCTCCGGATGGTCTGGCCATGAGTCTGGTGCTGACGCTGCTCCTGACCTGCGCGGTCTTGGCGGATGTCGTGCTCATTCCCCGCGATGCCTTGCGCGTGAAAAGGAATGTGCCTCAAACGTTGCGGCAGGCGCAGCCGTTCCCGGTGGAATTGACCCTCTTCAATAACAGCGATTCCGCCCTAACCTTTCAGATTGTCGATTCCCCACCGGTTGATTTTACCGGATCATCGCGGCCCATGATGATCCGCCTCTTGCCCAGGCTGGAGACGGTGCAGACCTACTCGCTCAAGAGCTTTCATCGCGGCAGTTTCAGCTTCGGCACTGTCTTTTACCGGATCACTGGGCCGCTGGGCCTGATTGAGCGCCAGGGGAAAATCGATCTTCCGCTGGAGGTGCAGGTGTTGCCCGATATGACGGGGGAAGGCTCGCACGATTTGCAACTCGCCCTCGCCGGGGCCATCCAGGCCGGGCGGCGACGCTCGACGCTACGGGGCGAAGGTCGCGAATTTGAATCGCTGCGGGACCACCAGCGCGACGACGATTTTCGCCACATCGATTGGAAAACCTCCGCCAAGCGGGGTAAGCTGATCAGCCGTCACTACGAAACCGAACGGGACCAGCGCCTGATGATCCTGCTCGATACCGGGCGACTGATGAGCCCGCGGATCGGCTCTTACCGGAAACTCGATTACGCGGTGAACGCGGCCGTGCACCTCGCCCAGATCGCTTTGCACAAGGGCGATCTCGTGGGCTATGCCCTCTTCAATGATGACTTGCTCGCCTTCGCCGAACCGAAAAAGGGCCAGGCGCAAATGTCTCATTTCGTCCGCAACCTGACACCCCTGCAGCCAACGCGCCTGGAATCGGACTACGCCGGAGTGTTCCACCACGTCATGCGTCGATGCTCGCGTCGCACCCTGATCGTCTGCTTCACCGACCTGGGCGATCCTCATTCCGCCAACAGCCTGCTCCAGGCCGCCCTACCGCTCATGCCGCGCCATTTACCGGTCATTATCACGGTAAGCAACTCGGAGGTTCTCGCGGTCACCCGCAAGATTCCGGAGAACGAATTCGAGGTCTACCGGCATGTCGCCGCTATGGAAATCTGGAACGATTATCAAAAGACCTTGGTCGGGCTGAGAAGTCGCGGCATGGCTACCGTGAGCGTGCCTGCGCAGGAACTCAGCACGGCAGCGATCAATGAGTATTTGCGGATCAAAGAGACAGCTCGTCTCTGAAATCATTCTGTCTTGATAGGAGCACTCTTTCCCGTGAAGAGCAGATAGAGCCAGAAGGAAGTTCCGAGTGTCAATCCGAGTGCCGCTTTAAACCAGACCGGAAAATGAGAGGGTGAAATAAAGGTCTCAATACATCCGGCAACAACCAGCGCCGGAACGCAGATGAGAGCCATGCGCACGGCAGATCTTCCCTCTTGAGCCAACGCATCGATCCGCGACAGGGAACCGGGATTGAGCAGGGCATTGGCGAGGACAAAACCCGCGGCACCCGCGACAAGAATGGAGCTGATTTCGAGCAAACCATGTCCTGCGATAAATTCCAGTAACGCGCCCAGGAGTCCGTAATTCGCGCAGAGCTTGATCGCAACTCCCAGCATGAATCCGTTTTGAAAAAGAATCGCTGCGGTGATGAGGCCACAGGAAAGCCCTCCCGCGAAAGCCAGAAGAGCTACCGAAATATTACTGGTAAAAAGATACGTCGAGGCGATGGAAGAGGGAACGACGCTGAAGATGCTACCTGTCCACAGCTGGCCGGAATAAATCGAATTGAGCACGCTGCTGGGAAGAATGATCGAGGCGGCTCGCTCATCGAATTGAACCGCAGAAAGTCCCAGTCCTACGCCCATGAGGAAGATGATGATGGACCAGGTCACGGCGGGCAGATGTTCCCTCACCGCCCGGGGAACATCGCGCCGGATGAAGATATCGAAAACCTTGGCGGAGAAACGATGCGGACGATAAATCTGGTTATGGGCCCGCGCGACGAGCTGGTGTAGGAAAAGGAGCAGCGTGGTTCCGCGATAATGGGTCTGCGCGAAGGCGAGATCGCCTGTGGTCATGCGGTAAAGGGCGGTTAGTTCGCGCAAAAATAGACGGTCGGTTCCTCTTGGACCACGCGTCTCAATGACCCCCAGCATCGATTCCAACTTTTGCCAGTGGGGCCGGTTTTTACGAACAAACGTGCCCAGATTCATGTCCGCCTCGCCAGTTCAATCAGCCATTCCTGCGCAGGTAAAGTCGAACGCTCCAGCTCAGTGCCTTTCGCCGCAGGCTTGAGGCTCTTGTAAATGGATTCGGCCAGTTGCTGCCGGGTATCGTCCGGAAAAGTCTCCCGTCGACTGAGGTAGCGATGAAGTAACTCCCATTGCCCGGCGGTCAGCCGAATGGATGGAGCGGTCACTGAACTTGAAGCCACGGCTTCCCGTACCACTTGATCAAAAATCGACCAATCGATCGCCACCTCATGAATGACAAGCGTTTGCGCCATGAGATCCCCGAGTCGCTGTGCCTTGCGGCTGACAAAAATCATGAGCAACCCAAGCAGTCCCATCGGCCCCATCGTGTCAATCGGGCGGGCAAGATTGCGGAGAAGAACGTCAATACCGCTGACGGGTGAGCCATCGGCCTTGATGACGCGAAGATGCAGCAGCCGCTTGCCGGGGGTCTGTCCATTCCAAAGCCACTCGAAAAAGTTGAAGTAGACCCATTGAAACCCGAAGATAAGCAGGATGAGCAGCGTCGTCACCGCATTAGAGGTGAGCTTGGTCATCCAATCATCCGCCGTGTTGCGGGCAAACAGGATCATGAGCGTGTAGACGATGAAAAGGACGAGCCCGGCCAAGGCGATATCGAGGAGAATGGCCAGGGTGCGACTACCGACATTGGCCACCTCGACCTGAAGGTCGATCTCCTCCGGCAATTCCAGCTCCGTCTTGCGAGCGTCCCAGGATGAGGTTGTCGTGGTCATGGATGCCGCGACATCAAGTGGCTACCACTCGAGCACCGTGCTCGCCCAGGTCAGCCCGCCACCGAAGGAGACCATCAGCAACAAATCACCACGGTCAAGCTTGCCGGCCATGTTGGTCTCGTGCAGCGCAATGGGCATACAGGCCGCGGATGTATTGCCGTAGCGATCCAGGTTGATGACAAAGTGCTCAAGGCCCACGTTCATCCGCTGGGCCACCGCATCCACGATGCGCTGGTTGGCCTGATGCGGGATGAACCAGCGAATTTGCTCGGGCTTGCAACCGGCCTTTTCGAGGCTCTCCTCCGCCGAACGGTTCATCGCATTGACCGCGTACTTGAAGACTTCCTTGCCGGACATCTGGATAAACTGGAGACGCTGGTCAAGCACTTCGGGCGTAAGCGGCACGCGACATCCGCCAGCCGGAATCGAAAGGATTTCCGTCTGCGCCCCATCCGCCCCGAGATCAAAAGAGAGCACCCCTCGCGCACCGGGGCGATGCTGCAGGATGACCGCACCGGCTCCATCTCCAAAGAGCACGCAGGTATTGCGATCTTGCCAGTTGACGATGGAAGAAAGTTTTTCCGCGCCGATGACCAGGATCGTCTGGTAAACACCGGAGGAAATAAATTGGTCCGCCGTGACCAGCGCGTAGAGAAATCCGGAGCAGGCCGCCTGGATGTCGAAAGCCGCCGCACGGGTGGCGCCGATCTTGTGCTGGATGTGACAGGCGGTGGAGGGGAAAATCGTATCAGGCGTGCAGGTCGCGCAAATGATCAGGTCGATGCTCTTCGGGTCGATCCCGCCCAGTTCAATTGCCTGCTCAGCGGCGCGGGCGCCCATGTCTGAGGTGAATTCTCCCTCGTCGGCAATGCGCCGCTCGCGAATGCCGGTACGGGAAAGGATCCACTCATTGGTGGTTTCGACCATTTTCTCCAGTTCCGCGTTGGCAAGTACGCGACTGGGAAGATAGGCGCCGGTGGAAAGGATGGATGAGGTGCGTCGCACGATTACCAAGAATAATAGCTACTCCGGCAGATTTGTCATGCCTGAGATATGGCCTCGATAATCAAGGGGTTGACCTTATGGGTGACCGCCTCGCGGGCCACGCGGATGGCATTCTTGATCGCCTTGGGCGAGGAATTGCCATGAGCCTTGATACAGATGCCGTTGACGCCGAGCAAAGGCATGCCGCCATATTCCTCGGTATTCGTCCGGCGACGGATGGTATAGAAGGCCTCCTTGGCCAGCATCGCGCCCGCCTGGCGCACCAAATCTTTTTTCAACTCCCGCTTGAGCCAGGAGAAAATCGCCCCGGCCAGGCTCTCGGAGGTCTTGAGAATGACGTTGCCAACGAAGCCGTCGCAGACCACCACGTCGACCGGCTTGTTGAAAAGATCGTGGCCCTCCACATTGCCGATGAAATTAATTTTCGCCTTGGAAAGCTCCTCATAGGCCGCGCGGGTGAGTTCATTACCCTTGGTCGCCTCAGAGCCGATGCTCATCAAGCCGACGCGTGGATTTTTACATCCCAGAACCTTGTTCGAGTAAACAGACCCCATGATGCCGAATTGCAGGAGATGCTTTGGCTCGGAATCGACGTTGGCTCCCGCATCAATGAGCAGGAATAGATTCGTCTCCGTCGGCATGACCGTGGCAATACCGGGACGATCGATCCCCGGCAGCATGCGCAGCTTGACCTTGGCCGCGGCGACAAAAGCCCCGGTGTGTCCGGCAGAAACAAGCGCTTCCGCACCACCATCGGCCAGGAGATCGACGGCGCGGGAGATGGAGGAATCCTTTTTGCGCCTTAGAGCGTCGGTCGCGCTATCGGCCATGTCGACGACCTGGGAGGCGTGGTGGATCGAAACCCGTTTGGGCAACGACAAGTGGCCCTGGGTATAGAACTCCTTTTCAATGCGCGCTTGATCCCCTACGAGGATGAGCTCGATATCCGTATACTTCTTGAGCGCCTCCAGGGCACCGCCGACTGTGCTGGCGGGGGCCAAATCCCCGCCCATGGCATCAAGAGCGATCTTCATGCGGGTGCGCGTTGGAACGAGCCGCAGCGATGCAATCTGACTTATTCTTCGACCGTGCGAGAAATGACCTGCCGTCCACGGTAGGTGCCAGTCTTGGCATCCACACAGTGGCCGTGATGACGGTTGCCGGTCTTCGGGTCAACATAGAGACCGGGCGATTTCCAGGCGTTGGCGGCCCGGCGGGTGCGCAGGCGCATCTTCGATGTTTTGCGTTTAGGAACTCCCATAAATATATCTCAATCTTTCGTTTTCAATTTACTCAATGCATCCCAGACCCCTTCGCTGACTAACGAATCAGAGGACTCCGGACGCGGTTGGTAAAACTCGCCAGTGACCGGGCAACGACCATCCGCGCCAAGCCGACAGACCGCATTAAGCGGTAATTCAAGCAGAATATCCTCGCGAATAAATGGAGTCAAGTCGATGGAATTCGCATGAGGTGCCTCAAAAAGATGCTCCACCCGGGCCCGGACTGGCCAGGGCATCCACTCTGCACAGCGTCCACACAGGAGGGAAAGTGAGGTCTGGGCCCACCCGGTGACCAGGAAATCCTCCTCCTCTTTCTGCACGGTCACCTCAGCAAGGATCGGCTTGAGCGCCTTCGCGGAGGCTTCCCCCAGCCCAAGAATCTCGGAAGGAATCTCTTCCTTCAACTCCAGGTGGTGCTCGACGGTAATGAGTGCGGGCAAAAAGTTCATTTTGGGACGGGCTGATATTTCTGCCGCATTGCTTCCTGCACCACGGTGGGAACGAAGGCGGAGACATCCCCGCCGAGGCGACCAATCTCCTTGATGATCGTGGAGCTCAGGTAAGTATACGCGCCGCGAGGCATGAGGAAAAGGGTTTCGATGGAATCGTTTAATTTGCGATTCATCAGCGCCATCTGGAATTCGAATTCAAAATCGGATACGGCCCGGAGCCCGCGCAAAATCGCACGTGAATCCTGGCTTTGGACAAAATCGACGAGAAGGCCGCGAAAAGTCGTCACGCGGACTTTGGGGCCAAACCGGGCCAGGGCCTCCTCGGCCATCGCGCGGCGCTCCTCCAGGTCGAACAGGGGCTTCTTGGTCGAATCGGCGGCAATGGCGAGCAAGACTTCGTCGAAGAGCTGTGTGGCACGGTAGACCACGTCGACATGCCCGTTGGTAATCGGGTCAAACGTACCGGGATAGATGATGCGGCGAATGGTCGCGCTCACCGTACCCTCTCGATCTCCGCACCGAGGCCGCGCAATTTCTGGTCGATATGCTCGTAGCCCCGGTCGATATGATAAACGCGATTGACCTCCGTCGTTCCCCGCGCGATCAATCCGGCCAGCACCAAGGCCGCCGACGCGCGCAAATCCGAAGCCATGACGGGCGCACCGCTGAGGTGATCCACCCCATGCAGAATCGCCGTGGCGCCTTCAAGTTCCACCCGCGCACCCATGCGGCGCAGTTCGGCCAGATGCATGAAGCGGTTAGGGTAAATCTTTTCCGTGATGGCGCTGATTCCCGGCGTGACGGACATGAGCGCGCAGAGCTGGGCCTGCATATCGGTGGGGAATCCGGGGTAAGTCTCCGTGACCAGGTCAATTGAACTGAGCTTGCGCGTGGCTGAGACCTGGATGCCCTTGGCATCACTGGTGATTTGCGCCCCACAGCTCTTCATCCGGTCGATGACGTTGACGAGGTGAGAGGCATCGGCACCGGCAAGAAAAACATCGCCCTGCGTAATCAACGCGGAAACCATGAAAGTACCGGCTTCGATCCGGTCAGGGATGACCGTGTGCTCAACGCCATGAAGCGCATCAACGCCTTCAATCTCAATCCGCCGTGTCCCATGGCCGACAATCTTCGCGCCCATCTTGTTCAGGAAATTGGCAAGGTCGCGCACCTCGGGTTCGCAGGCCGCGCTCTCGATGATGGTGAGCCCCTTGGCGCGGGTCGCCGCCATCATCACATTATCGGTGCCCAACACCGTCGAGCCTGATTTGCCGCCGAGAAAGATCTCCTTGCCCACGAGGTTCGCCTTGGGGATGTAAACATTCCCTCCTTCGGAATGAGACGCCGCACCGAGTTCCGCCAAGCCCTTTAAGTGCAGATCGATCGGACGGTCCCCGATGGAACAGCCACCCGGTTCGGAGAAAGTCGCTGTGCCACAACGGGCAATAATCGGGCCGAGGAAACAGATGGAGGCACGCATCTTCCGCACCAGGTCGTAAGGCACTTCGGAAATGATTGTCTCGGCACTGGTCGTTACCGTCCCATTTTCGAAGGTCACCTTGGCTCCGAGTCGCTTCATGATCTCAATCATGAAACGGATGTCCGAGAGATCGGGCACGTTGCGGATGACGCACGTTTCCGGAGTCAGGAGTGTCGCCGCCAAGATGGGCAGGGCCGAGTTCTTTGATCCGCTGATTTCCACGCGTCCGTTCAGGCGGGCGCCACCTTTAACAACAAGTTTATCCATGGTATTCTGCTACGAGAATTCTCTCGCGTTCCGTAAAGTCGGGTAAGGATTCGATTAAAGCGTAACCTGCGCTCAGGCAAAGCGTTTTCGTCGCTTCGGTCTGGCCGTCACCCAGCTCCAGGGCGAGATAACGGGTCCGCCCCGCGCTCTGGGTGATGAGCCTGCGCACCAAATCGAGGCCGTCTGCACCCCCATCCAGCGCCAGATGCGGCTCATGCCGGACTTCGCGCATGAGCCCGGGGATATCACCCGTGGGGATGTAGGGGAGGTTGGCGACGATCATTTGGAAACACTCCGGCAACAAGGGGTTTTCCATCAGATCGCTTTCGAGAAAGGAAATATTACTCGCCCCCTCGGTATTGCCCCGTGCCACGGCAAGCGCGGCAGGGCAGATATCCACCGCGACGACCTGTAATTCAGGAAATTTTCTGGCCAAAGCCAGGGGCAGAATGCCTGAACCGGTTCCAACATCCAGCACAGGTAGTCCCGCCGGGTCGATCCGCTTGGACGCCGCTTCAAGTAGGATTTCCGTTTCTGGGCGCGGAATCAGCACATCAGGGCTTACTCGGACGCGGTGTCCGGCAAATGTGGTGATGCCGAGGAGGTATTCGAGCGGTTCACCCTCAGCCCGTCTTTTCACCAAGGGACGCAGGCGATCAAGCATCGGCTCAGGGATGGCCTGATCGAATTCAAGATAGAGCTGCATGCGGGATTTTTGCAGGATTTCCGCCAGCATCAATTCGATCGTCAACCGCGGCGACGGGACATTGTGTTTGGTGAAAAAGGGAGTCGTCGCGTTGATCAGCTCAAGGACGGTCATACCGTGGCGGCTTCCAGCTCCGCAAACTTTTGCTCCAGGGCATTGGCTGCGAGCACGTCGAAAATCTCATCGAGATCGCCTTCCATCACATAGGAAAGGTTATGCGCCGTGTAGCGTACCCGGTGATCGGTCAGGCGGTTGTCTGGAAAATTATAGGTGCGGATTTTTTCGTTGCGGTCGCCGCTGCCGATCTGGCTCTTGCGATGCTCCGCGTACTTGGCTTCCTCGTCGGCCTGCTTTTTTTCCAGGAGACGCGAGCGAAGGATATTCATCGCCTTGTCCTTGTTCTTGAGCTGGGAACGTCCATCCTGACAACGGACGGTGACGCCGGTCGGCTTGTGGGTGATCTGGACGGCGGAATCGGTCGTGTTGACCCCCTGCCCGCCGGGACCGCCCGAGCGGCAAACGCTGATTTCCAGCTCATCCGGTCGGATGACCAAGTCGACTTCCTTCGCCTCAGGCAAGACCGCAACGGTGACCGTGGAAGTGTGAACCCGACCCTGAGCTTCAGTCGCCGGAACGCGTTGCACCCGGTGAACGCCGCTCTCGTAGCGCAGCTTCTTGAAAACATCCGTCCCGTTGATTTGAAAAACCACTTCCTTTACGCCACCCTTGTCGGAGGGACTCAAATCGAGCGTCTCCGTTTTCCAGCCAATACGCTCCGCATAGCGGGTGTACATGCGGGCCAGTTCGGCGGCGAAGAGGGCCGCTTCATCGCCACCAACTCCGGCGCGAATTTCGACGATGGTATTGCGGGAATCATTTTCGTCCGGAGGCACAATGGCAAAGCGGACGGTTTGCTCCGCCTTGGCGTAGGCGGGACGAAGCGTGGCCAATTCTTCCTGGGCCATCTCCGCCATTTCGGGCTCGGAGGTGTTCTTGGCCATGGCCTCAGCCTCGGCGAGATCTCGCTGCAATTTCTGCCAGTTCTGTCCGTCGGCCAATACCTGCTTCAGGCGGGAATGCTCCCGGGTCAGTTCCTGGGCGCGCTGGGGATTATCGTAGAGATCGGGACGACCCAGTTGCTCTTCCAGCTCGGCAAAGCGCTTCGCAAACCGGTCGAGATGGGGCATTAAATCCATGGTGAAGTTGGGTTGACAATGACGGGGCGTGAAAACAAAAAGGGCGCAGTTGCCATGCATGGCAGCCTGCGCCCAATGAAAGGGAAGCTATTTCTTCTTGGCCGTGGAAGTGCCGGCAAGGCGGGCTTCGGTCATCTTGCTCGTGCCGAAGCGCTTGGTGAATTTCTCCACGCGGCCCGCGGTATCGACAAACTTCTGCTGACCAGTGAAAAAGGGATGACAGGCCGCACAGATGCCGAGGCGGAGATTCTGCTTGGTGGAACGCGTGTGGTAGACCGTGCCGCAGGCGCAGACGATCTGACTGTCCACATATTCGGGGTGGATATTAGGTTTCATGGGAGTCGAAAAGCATAGCTCAATTGGAACGAAGAGCAAGTACCAATTACGGATTTACCGTCAGCAAGGACTAGTGGCTGCTTTGGGCCGTATCGAGAATCCGGGTGATTGCGCTGAAAATAAGCTCGATACGAGAGCTAAGCAGACCAAAAACGCCCACGGCAATGACGGACATGACCGCCAAAATGAGAGCATATTCCACCAGCGTCTGTCCCTTTTTATCGCGCAAGGGCGACTTAAGAAAGATGGGGAAAAATTGGAGCAGAACTCTCATGATAAAACTTCAAGTTGAATATACGTCAAATGAATCCATTAAACAACGAAAGAGAAGATAGAAAATCGACGGGAACTTGAATGAAGTGTCAGGACAGACTCAAGACACGGAACCAACAGGTGGTTTTTGGGTTCGAAGAAGAGATTTGAGAGAATGGAACTTCTCAAACCTCTGAGCCAACTTTATCAATTAGTGGCTGCTACCCGCATAAGCGAGCTGGCTGGTGATGGTCGTAAATACGCTCTTAACCTGGTTGCCCAAGGCGATAAGAACGGAGATGGCGACCACGGAAATGAAGGCGAGAATCAAGGCGTACTCCACGAGAGTCTGGCCTTTCTTGCTCTTCATCCGGCGCAGCGCTTTTTTGGCGCTAGTAATTACTTTGTTAATCATTGTTATTTCACCTCCTCTCTTGGAAAAATCCTTTTAAAAAATTGTAAGTCTGATCGGGTCAGTCAGAAGTCGCTAAAATGGATCATTTCGCATGCCAATCTGTAATCGCTTAAATATCCTTTGTGAAGCTTAAATGATCTCCGTTTAATTCGAACCCTATCTCGTTCATTATTAAATCATTACAAAAGAGTTTTTTGCAAGTGGATTTGAGTGGTTCAAAGTTGTCACCTGAAAATTTTGTAGGCTTGAATGCTTATGTGTTAGGAATCCCGACGTTCCGCACAAAATTGCCGACCACCTTTAACAACTAGGTAATAGCTGCCTGATTGTTCAAAAAGTCACCATCAAGAAGAAGCGGGCTCGCCTTGGCTTCGTTCTCACGGGCTTGCTGGAGCAATTCATTAAGCGTGACCGTCACCTGCTGGGCGTAAAAGCGAACCAAGCCAATGTTGGTCTTTTCGCCAAAGATGGTGACCAGGAGACATTCATGGTGCAAGGCGCTCATGAGAATGTGCTGCCCATGACCTTCATGATAAAGCGCACTGAACTCTGATTCGCCCAGGCGCTTGGCCAGTTCGTGTGTGGCCGCAAAGGATCCGGCAGCCAAGGCTGAGAGGATACTTAGATCGAGATTTCCGGTATTGCCGAATTGCGCAAAAAGATTTCCTCCCTTGTCGACCAAGGCGGACCATTGCGCTTCTGACTTGCTAAGAAATTCAGCGAGGCGTTGTTCGATGGCCATCTGATCTTCGGCCGTGAGCATTCCAATTCCAGTCATATGTGTATCAAGGTTTAAGCGGCGACGTTGCCCGCTGGGACTTGGGGTGCATCGGCGGGTGGCGGCACCACCACCGAATTGTTAGGTTGCGACAAGCCAGTGACGTTGGCGTTGGGAGTCTTGGAATATTTGGCCAGGAGCAGGCGGGCGGCGGCATTGAGCGTTTCCAGCACGCCAACTCCGGTCGCGGCCACACCTTCAAAGGCTAGGGCACGGTTAGCGCGGTTATTGAACGTGAACTCAAGGTAATTGATCGGCGCCGCATTCGGAATGTCGCGCTTGTTGTACTGAAGTACGTAGGGGATCTGGACGAGGCTGAGGTGATTCTCAATCAGGTTCTCCTGCAAGTTGGCAAAAGACTCCACGTTATCCGCCATCTTGTCCCAGTGAGAATCAACCACGAAGACGATACCGTCCACGCCTTTGAGCACCAACTGGCGGGTGGTATTGTAGATGGCCTGCCCGGGAACCGTGTAAAGTTGAAATCGGGTCGTGAATCCCGGCAGGGTCTTTGTGTTAAGCGAGAGAAAGTCGAAGAACAAGGTTCGGTCCGCATCCGTGGCGAGCGAGACCAGTTCGCCCTTCTGCGCGTGGGTTATCTGCTTGTGCAGCGTCACCAAATTCGTCGTCTTGCCACAGAGAGCCGCGCCGTAATAAACGATCTTCAGCTGGATTTCCCGGCTCGAGTAATTGATGAAAGCCATAGTACGTCGGGTTGAACAGAATCAGTCTCGGCGAATACTTAAAGCGGACAAGACAAAACGCGCAACCTTCATGTGACGCTCCGGCATTTGCGGGAGGCGGGACATGATGATGAGGTAAAGCTCCTTGTTCCGGAAGATATGGAAGCTGGTTCCGGGCGTCGGAAGAATGATGGCATCCGTTTCCTTGCCCGTGATCTCTTCAAAGGATTTGTTGAGCGCATCGAACATCCTCGGAGCAAACGCCACGATGGCGGCTTTGTCCAAGCCTTCCGGGGCATTTCCGACCAAGGATAAACCGCTGCTTTGGCTGAGAACGCAGCCCGTGACATCCGGCCAGCAGGCGATCCGGTCCGTCACGTCCTTGAGCGAGATATGCTGGTCAATGGGGAAGCCCAGCAACTCGTTAAGCGAAAGAGGTATCCGGTTCTCCGGTGGCTCTTCACCGGTCAGGTTCGTGTAGGCAGCTTTATTCATTCCGGGAACATCAAGGAGGTCTTCGATCCGCTTGTAAGAGCCAATCTTGTTCCGATGTTGAATAATTGATTCGGCGAGCTCGATAAAGCAGCCCGGAATATTCTGAACCAAGTCTTGAGCCGAGCAGGTATTGAGATTGAAGGCGACCCCGGCCGAGGGAACCGAGGCTGGTTGAGGAGCCGGTTCAACTTCCTTCTTGACCGCGACGGGCTGAGGCTGAGGCGCGGGCGTGGGTGTAGCCGCAACAGGGACGGGGGCAGGAGCAACTGGAGCCTGAACAGGTTCAGGCTTTGGTGGGGGAGGTGCAACAGACACAGGAGCGGGTGGAATAGGAGCCGTAACCGGCTTTTCCTGAACCGGAATAGAAGCCAGAGGCGCAGTCGCAGGGGCTTCTGCCGGGACTTCCGTGGCGGGCTCAGCATTATCTTCACCGAGCTGCTGCATGGCCAGAGCCGCCAAGCGCTGTAATTCATCTGCAGAAGCGTCGGGAACACCGGGGGCAACGACCGGCACAGGTTCCGCAGGCGGAGCTGTTGGAATTGGTACCGAGGCCACCGGAGCGGGAGGCCGTACGGGAGAAGGGATGCTGACTGTCTGACGGGGCACTGCCGATACCGCAGGCAAGGCTCCTGTTTGCCGTGGGGTCGGGGGGATGGGAGGCGTGGGCACGGAGGCCGTCTGACGCGGAACCGCCGGGGGAACCAAGGGAGGCTGCGTCGGTGCGGCAATCTGGGATGTGACGGCAGCGGCCTGCGGGCGGGCGGGGATCGCCGTGGTCGCGCGAGTGGGCGCCGGGAGGCGACCGGAAGGAGAAATCATCCGGGCGCTCATGCTGGGAGAGGGAGGAACCACAGGACCCGTGTTGCGGGCGCCACCGGGCATAGGCGGAGCAGGCAAGCGGCTGGTCTGAGGAGCGGGCGGCGTAGGAACCGCAGCTACCGGAGGTGTGGGGCGCGGACCGGGAAGCATGCCCGACTGTGGGCGTGGGGGAGGCGCAATGGTCTTGGGAGCAGGCGCCTGAGCCTGGGGAACAAATTCTTCCTGGGGAGCCTGGCTTTCCTCAATGATATTGGTCTGGGTCTGCGCACGCCGAGCCGCTTCCGCCTGCTCACGCAAAATTTCCTCAGTAAAAGGATCCGCCATGTTGATGACGGCCGCATCGACATCCTTCTGGTCAGGACGCAGGGCGAGAAGATCGGGCGAAATCCGCATCACGACGTCCATGAGCGGCAAGTTGATCAGATTCGGCAGATAACTGGCGATCGATTCCGTGGGCTGAAGATAGCCGGGAGGAAAATGGGGAATCAGGTCCGAGAGGGGCATTTCCACTTTTCCAGAGGGAAGCTGACTCAGGATCATGTTCATCGGAAGCCCGATCTCCGTCGCAGCGGCGCCAGAAGCTTCAAACTCCGCCAAGTCAGAGGCCAAAACTTCCTGAGGGAGACAGCGGAGGATCATTCCGATGGGGAGGTTGATCCGCCCGGTGGGGGCCGCAGCCGAAAGAGGTTTGGTGTTATTGGGTTTCGCTCCCAGCCCCCCCGAAGGCAACACAATCCGTTGAGTTGAGCGGGACGATTGAGCCACCCCGGGCCGGGCCGGTTTAAGGCCAGCGGCCCCACGCGGCATAACCATCGGCTGGGTCGTCGCAGCACCACCATGACCGCCTGTCGCCGGGATTAATCCCGCAGGCTGGGGAGGCTTGACGGCGGGAATCACTCCAGCGGCCGGAGGGTTCTGAATCTTCGGCGGAGTCGGCGTCGCTTTTGCCACAGGGGCAGCAGCTTCGGGTGGGTTTTTATCCTTTTTACCAAAAGAAAACAATGCCATAGGGTGGGTAATTTTGTGGAAAGCTTGTCAAGCGACGCTGATGGTGCACTATTATCTGTCACTTGCAACAGCAAATATCAATCCAATGAGTTACCCAAACAGTAACGCAAACCCGAATTCTGATTCTCCCGTTTCTTCCGGCTTTAACACCCAGTCCCAGATGGGGTTGCCCGAAGTCCTGCAGATGTGTTGCCTGAGCCGCCGCAGTGGCCAGATCACCTTCCGTTCAGGTGAGTCCTATGGCTACGTTTTTATCCAACATGGCCGTGTCCTGCATGCCCTCTGCGGGCCCTTGGAAGGCGAAGAAGCCGTCTACACCATGCTGACCTGGCCCGGCGGTGGATTTACCCTCAATGAGGATATTCTCCCTCATAAAAAAACCATCACCCTTACCTGGGAGCAGCTTCTTTTCGAGGGAGCCCGTCGCGCAGACGAGGGAATCGTCAGCCCGAAAATACCGCTCTCTGGTGCCCCGATCACGACGGCCGAGCCTACGACCAATCACCGGGCCCAGGAGAACCAGCCCAAGCTCATCATTACGCGACCGGATCTGCCGCCCGCCCCTTACGAACTGACGAACGAGTTCACCCATGTTGGCCGCGCCGCGGGGAACGAAATCCCCCTCCCCTATCCGTCCGTCTCCAACCGGCATTGCATCTTCATTCTAAGTGGTACCGATATCGTCCTGCGCGATCTCAATTCTTCCAACGGTACATTGGTTAATGGTGAAGCCATTAACGAGGTTATGCTTCGCCCTGGTGATGAAATCCAGATCGGCGTCGTCCAGATGAAGTTTGAAGCCGGCATCAAACGCCCTAAACTATCTCCAGTGGCAGTCGCCACCTCCAGCGCCGATCCCTTGAAGAAAATGTCGTCGCCAATCAAGCCGCTGACCCGCGAAACGGTGAAGCTCCCCGCCCGTCTCATGAAGAACCCTGAAGGCGCTTCCGCCACTGACGATAGTGCTTATGTCAAAGGCCAGTCCGCCATCAGTTACGAGAATCTGGCCAAGCCGGAGGAGCCGAAGGGAAGCAGTTCGATCATGCCAACGCTGCTCATGGTTATCGGCCTCACGATCGCGGCTGTTGTCGTCTACTTTATCTTTTTCAGCCATTGACCCCCCCCCAGGTCCGGGCATGAGAATCCCCGGCCGGCACGATCTTCCCTCGATTTGGGATCGACTCCCGGTTCCAACTCTTCTATTGCTAGACGTTTTCCCCTTATGCTGAATCCCGACTCCCTTACCGCCTTCCAGAAGCTGTGTGATCAGCATCAGCGTTTCCTGATCATCTCTCACGTCCGTCCGGATGGAGATGCTTACGGGTCGACGCTGGGGTTGGCCCTCGCTCTTGAAGCGCAGGGCAAGGATGTTCAAGTGACCAATGCTGATGGGCTATCCCCTTTGTTTGAATTTCTTCCGGGCAGCAAGAATCTGACCGCCACGACGCCTGCCAAACCCGAGTCGGACCGGCTTATCATCGCCGTCGATTGTGCCGACCATAAGCGGCTCGGCACCGCGTTCGATCAATGGCAGCGCCTGCCCGATATCAACATTGACCACCACGTCAGCAATCCCGGCTATGCCTCGGTTAACCTGATCGATGCCGAGTCCCCCGCCACAGCGCAGGTTCTCTGCGAGATTATCACCACGCTGAAGTGGCCGTTGACCGCCGATATTGCGTCGAATCTTTACGTCGGCCTGATGACCGATACCGGCAGCTTTCGCTATCGCCAGACCACCGCTCAATCTTTCCAAATCGCCGCTCAATTGGTCTTGGCGGGAGCCGATCCAACCGATCTCGCCCAGGCCTGCTACCAGAGCTTTCGCGCGGAACGACTACTCCTCCTGCGGGAGGTTTTTAACGCCATCCATTTTGCGGACGGCAACCGGGTGGCCTGGTTCTTCCTGACCCCGGAGACCTATAGCCGCAGCGGCGCGATTCCCGATGAAACCGAGGGGCTCATCGAGTATCTTCAGGCCGTGAAAACGGTCGAGGCAGCGTTCGTGATTGAGACTCTTCCCGACGGCCTGACCCGGGCCAGCCTCCGCTCCCGCGGTACCGTTGATGTGCAACAGATTTGCAAGGAATTCGGTGGCGGCGGGCATCGCCTTGCGGCCGGTCTTCGGACCAAGCTCACCCCCAGCGAGCTGGAAAAGAAACTGCTGGAATCCATCGCGAAACAATTGCCCCATTAAGACGTAAAATTATGATCGAAGCTGACGGAGTCCTCCTCATTGATAAACCAACCGGATGCACCTCTCACGATGTGGTCGATTATGTCCGCAACCGCTTTCACTTCAAAAAAGTGGGGCATTGCGGAACCCTTGATCCCCTCGCCACCGGTCTTCTCATGCTGGTCATCGGCAAGGCGACCAAAATCCAGGATCTCCTCATGGCCGAGGACAAGGAATACGCCGGGACGATGAAGCTCGGCGTGGTGACTGATTCCCAGGATTCCGATGGGAAGCCTCTCGAAGAAAAACCGGTTCCTGATCTGACCCGCGAGCAACTCGACACCGCCTTCCGCAAGTACACCGGTGATTTTTATCAAGTCCCGCCCATGGTTTCCGCATTGAAGCAGGGAGGCGTCCCCCTCTACAAGCTGGCCCGTGCCGGCAAGACGGTGGAGCGCGAACCCCGGCTCGTCCATATCAGCAGCTTTGCCATTGATGACGTGTCCCTCCCCCTGATCAAGTTTCGCATCCAATGCAGCAAGGGCTTTTACGTCCGCACCTATTGTCACGACATTGGCCAAGACCTCGGTTGCGGGGCGCATCTCGTGCAATTGAGCCGTCTCAAATCAGGTAATTTTTCACTGGAGCGGGCCCTCAGTTGGGAGAACCTGCAGAAGACGACCGATGCCCGTGCGCTGCTCCCTTCGCTTCTGACCTTGCCGGAAGTCTCGCGACTGCGTCGGCAATAGTTTATCCCGGAGGATCAGCCTCTGGCCTGCCCCATTCCTAAATGTTGATCGGTCCCCATCCCCTTTCCGAACTGGCCCCGCATCCCGGCGTGACCGGCTTGGCCATCGGTGTCTTCGACGGCGTGCATCTCGGCCACCAGGCCGTGGTACGGAGCCTGAAGGGAAATGTCGCCGCCCTGACCTTTGAGCCACATCCGCTTACCATCATCGCCCCGGACCGCGTCCCGCCTCGCCTGACAACGCTGGAGCAGAAAGTCGCCTACATGCGGGCGCACGGCACAGTCGCCGTAGTGGCCGTGAAATTCGATGCCGCCTTGCGCGAACTTTCCGCAGCCGATTTCGTGGGGGAAATAAAGCGGATTTTTCCTGATCTCAAGGAAATCGCGATTGGCGAAAGCTGGTCGTTTGGCCGCAACCGGGAAGGCACCGCCGCGCGGCTGGCCGAGCTGGGGCAAACCCATGGCTTCACGGTCAAATCGATCGCGCCCGTACTGCTGGACGGCGCCCCGGTCAGCAGCACCCGGATTCGCGAGGCCATCCTCCAACGCCGCTTCGACGACGCCGCCCGTTTGCTGGGGCGCTCGTATGCCGTGACGGGCAAGGTGGTCCATGGCGACCAACGGGGACGCGAGCTGGGCTTTCCCACCGCGAACCTTGCCCAGGTCGCACAATTGCTGCCTCCGCGGGGAGTCTACGCCGTGCGGGCCCGCGTCGCCGGAAACCTGGCCAAATACCGGGCGGTGATGAACCTTGGCCATCGTCCAACCTTCACCTCCAACGGCGTCGATTCGCTTGAAGTCCATCTGCTCGATTTTCAGGCCGATCTCTACGACCAAAAGCTCTGGGTCTCCGATTTCGCCTGGCTCCGCGACGAACAGTCGTTCTCGGGCCCTGAAGCCCTGAAAGAACAGATTGGCCGCGATATTCTCCACGCGGAGGCCATTTTTGCCCGCCCCGCTTAAGTTCCGCACGGCCTCTTGGCATCCGCCGGAGAACCCGCTAAAGTCTTACATCCATCATGCCACGCTCCTCCCGTTCCCAAGACCCATCTGACTCAGCCGCTGCCGCACCGAAGGTCAAGGTCACGCGCGAGACGCTCGGGCAGATGCTCAGCCTCTACACCTACCTGCATCCCTATCGCGGCAAGCTGATCACTGGCGTTGCTCTCCTGGTTATTTCCACGGCCATGGGAATCTTTTTTCCGTACCTCGCCAGTCGGTTGATCAACAGCTCGACCCACGAACAGGCTTTCCATACGGTCACGATCATCGTCGGCGTTCTCTTGGTGCAGGCGATCATGTCCTATTTTCAATCCCTGCTCTTCAGCACGGTTGGCGAGTTTGGCCTGTCCGATCTTCGCAAGGCCCTCTTCAGCCACCTCACGGAAATGCCGATGACTTTCTTTAGCCAGCAGCAGGTGGGCGAATTGACCAGCCGCATGTTCGCGGACCTGACCCAGTTGCAGGACGCCTTTGTCATGACCATTCCGCAGTTCATGCGGCAGAGCATCGTGATGCTCGGGAGCATGGCCATGATGATTTACATGTCCCCTCGCCTGACCGGTGTGATGCTCACCTGCTTTCCGCCCACGATCATCGGCGCGATCCTGATTGGCCGCATGGTCGGCAAGCGCTCGAAGATCACGCAGGACGAACTGGCGCAATCGGCCAATGTGGTGGCCGAAGCTTTTCAAGGCATCGCCAACGTCAAGGCGTTCTGCAACGAGCTCTTCGAGCAAAAGCGTTACGAAGCTCGCCTCACCCTCTTTCTCAACTCGGTCCGTCACGGCGCCAAGTCGCGCGCGATGCTCGTCGCCTTCATTATCTTTGCGATCTTCACAGCCATCTCCATCGTACTTTGGTATGGAACCACGCTCCTCATTGACGGACGCCTCACCCATGGCGAACTTTTCGGGTTCGCCCTCTACACCGTTTTCGTCGGTGGCTCGCTCGGCAGCTTTGCCGATCTCTACAGCAATCTCCAACGCTCCATCGGCGCAACGCAACGGGTTCGCGAATTGTTGAACGAGCCTTCCGAGAAACTGGAAGTCGTCAGCCGCGTCAACCGGTTCCGTGGCGACGTCAGCTTTGACCGCGTGGCCTTCGCCTACCCCTCCCGCCCGGAAGTTCAGGTCCTCAAGCAATTGAGCTTCGATGTACAAGCCGGGAAGATCATCGCGCTGGTCGGGCCAAGCGGCTCGGGCAAGACGACCATCGCCTCGCTCCTGCTCCGTTTCTACGACCCTCAGCAAGGCCGCATCCTCTTTGATGGCCGTCACGCCAGCGAATATGGCCTGCACGAGCTCCGGGGCCAGATGGCACTCGTCCCACAGGAGGTTCTTCTCTTCGGTGGCTCCATTGCGGAGAACATCGCCTATGGGAAACCGGGGGCGACCCAGGCTGAGATCGAAGCGGCGGCCAAGCGTGCCAATGCTCACGACTTCATCTCGCAATTCCCGGAGGGCTACAAAACGCTGGTGGGGGAACGCGGCATCAAGGTCTCTGGCGGTCAACGTCAGCGCATCGCCATTGCCCGCGCCCTGCTCAAGGATCCCTCGATCCTGATTCTGGATGAGGCCACCAGTGCGCTCGATGCCGAGAGCGAACGCCTCGTCCAGCAAGCCCTCGAAGAATTGATGAAGGGCCGTACCTGCTTCGTTATCGCCCACCGCCTCTCCACCATCCGCAATGCCGACCGCATCGTCATGCTCCGCGACGGCGCCGTGCGCGAAACCGGCTCCCACGATGAATTGATGGCCGTTCCAGACGGCGCCTATCGCCGCATGGTCGAACTGCAGCACGGGGCGAATCTGCTCACCGAAGAGGCGGAAGTTGCCGCGGTAAAATAACGTTCACGGCGCATCTATCTTTCCCTCGTTCCCAGGTTGCACTTGGGAACGCCCTTTGCCGAGGCAATTTCATTGCCGATCTGAACCGGCCAAGCCATCCCAGTTCGTACGTTATCATGAATCTGTGGCCAGCCTGAAAGGCTGGCGATCTTTTAGCCCAAGGTTGGCGTAGCAACGCCTACCCTGGGAATCCTGCGGAAGTTTCCCTACGCTGCAGGCGTTGAAGCATGCTCGCTTTCAAAAGTCATTCTACCCCTACAGGGTAGTCTGCGGGGGAAGACTGACCCAGGGTAGGCGCTGCCGCGCCAACCCTGGGCTATATGATTTATCTTTTCAGGGATATAGCTCCGTCCGGCCGTGGCTTCATGAAAAAGCGATAGCGCGAAAATGAAATTTCGCAGCGAGCTAGCCCCCTCTGATCTGGATCATCCCTCGTGACTAGTGCTTAGGACGAAGAGGAACTGGCGCTCTTTACTTCATTCCACACCACATCCAGTTCCTCCATCGAACACTGGCTGACTTCTTTGCCTTGCGCTTTGAGCCGCTCTTCGACAGCGCGGAAGCGGCGCGAAAATTTCTCGTTGGCGTTGGTGAGAAGTCCTTCCGCATCCAGCTTGAGATGGCGTGTCAGGTTGACGACCGAGAAGAGAAGATCGCCCAATTCCTCAGCGGTCTTTTCACTCGCCTGAAACTTGGCTTCATTGGCGTGGGCAAAAGCAACGTCCGCCTCAATTTCAGCGGTCACTTCGTCGATTTCCTCCCTGACCTTCTCCAGCGAACCGGCGACATCGGGCCAATCGAAACCGACATTCCGGGCCTTCTTCTGCAAGGCTTCCGCCCGGAGGAGCGCAGGCAAAGCGCGCGGCACGCCGTCGAGGGCGCTTTCCCGCTCGGGCTTTTCCGCTTTCTTGAGCTGATGCCACAGGGTCACGACGCTGCCCGCATCGGCCACTTTTTCCGCGCCGAAGACATGGGGATGACGCCGCACCAATTTATCCGCGATGCCATTGGCCACATCGGCAAATGTGAAATCCCCGGCCTCACGGGCGATCTGCGCCTGGAAGAC
>CAIPBM010000086.1 GCA_903863295.1 uncultured Verrucomicrobiota bacterium
ATGAGGAGTAGGTAGCTTTAGCTGCCAGTGGTAGCCGCCGCTGTCCCTAGCGGCGGATGTTCCCTCCGAGGTAGCCGTCGCACTCCGTGCGACGGGTCGCGTCAGCGACTCTTCCCCTCGTTCCGAAGTTGCACTTGGGAACGCACGTGTCTCCGCAACTTGGTTGCCCTTCCGAATGAGCTCCTCATCTCGTAATCACGCGTGACGACTCGAGACAAAAGATGAAGCACAGCTTCGCGGACAAGGGCGTCCCCAAGTACAACTTGGGAACGAGGAAAACACCCCACCCCGGACTTTCCAGTAGCCGAGACCGCCCCGCTTCAGGTACACTACCCGCTTTCACCGGGCCTTCTTCCGAAGCCCCGATGCCGAGCACCCGTAGCTCAACTGGATAGAGCGCTTCCCTCCGAAGGAAGAGGTTTCGAGTTCAAATCTCGACGGGTGCACGCCTAGGCCATGTCGCTTGCCCCAAATCGTAAAAACTTTCCTTCTCCTCCCGTCTGTGGCACTTTTCCTTCATGAATCGTGAAGCTGTCATTCCTGCGGATCAGGACTCGAAAGACCGGCTCGAAAAAGCAGCCTGGCGTGAGCAGAAGGGCTGGTGCTCACCTCAAGAGGCGTCGGACATCCTCGCCATTGATCAAGGCCCCCGATTCGAGCTCATTGAACCGGGCCCAGAGACTATTCCATGATCTCTTGGAGCAACATCGAGACCGCTCTCGATACGCTCAACCATCAAAATCCGGAGCTGTTTTCCAGAAGCCTGCTGATTGGAGGATGGGCGGCTCTGCTTTACCATCGGTTGCTGGCACTCAAAAATGATCCGGCGTTCCCAGCCCCGATACCGGATAGTGCGTCGAGATTGGTTTCAAAAGACCTCGATTTCACCCACGTTTGGGGCGAGGACTTTTTCGATGCATATCCAGACTTTGTCGTACGGCATGCAACAGACAGACCCTATTTGGAAGTCGCAGGCATCCGAATTGGTTTCGCTCAGGTAGGGGTGACCTTCGATCCCGAGGAGGCGTTTGAGAAATCGCGCATCTTCAAGACTCAGGTGGGGACAGCCTTTGCCGTGCTAGATCCGGTTCGACTTTACCGTGAAAAGCTGGCGCTGATCGAAAAAGGACGAAGCAAGCCGAATGATTATTTTCATCAGGAGATTGCCGCGGTCTATGCCAGATATGAACTCGCGGAGGCATTCAAAAAACATTCGTCCAACCCTACAGCTTCCCATCAAGTTCGCATTGAACAGCTTACCCGGGAACTAAAGGACATGGCACCCGAGTTGATCAAGGGGATCTAAAAAAACGTCTCCGTGCCTTCCAAGGAAGAGGTTTCAATCTCAATGGAGCCTTCTTGCGATGACTATATTTGTGTGTTATCCAACGTACGCAAAGATTTTTTTGTAGGCTCATTACTCAAAATTACATTGGTTCCTAAAATTCCTAGTGTTTATGCTTAACAAAAAATCGCGTAGGCTTTTGCAGTTTTGCACTCACGGCATCATAGCAGCATTACTGGGACTTGCATTGATGAGGGATGTTCGAGCACAGCTTTATGTGTCAGATTCCGGAAACAACTCGGTAGGTGAGTATGATTCCAGCACTGGAGCGACGATTCACTCTTCTCTGCTTCCGGTAATTAGCAGCCCAATTTCTATCGCCATTTCTGGAAATAATCTCTTTGTCGTTACACACAATACAATAGGCGAATACAATGTCTCAAACGGAAGCGCTACCAATGTTTCACTTATTTCTCTACCGTCTAGTGCCATAGATATTAAAATATCTGGAAATAACCTTTTTGCTGTTAGCTTCAGCGGCACTATAAGCGAATACGACATCACCACAGGAGCGACTATTCATGCTTCTTTAGTGTCCGGATTATCAGCCCCGCACGGTATCGCAATCTCAGGAAACCATCTTTTCGTTACGACGACAGAAAGTACCACAAAAGGTGAAATAAGAGAATATGATGCCACAACTGGAGCCGTGATAAATGCCTCACTCGTCTCGGGTTTAAGCGAGCCGTATGGCGTCGCCATTTTAGACAATAATCTTTTTGTTGCAAACTATGGCAGCAAAAACATCGGAAAATACGATGCCACCACAGGGGCAGTAATTAACGCCTCTTTTGTCTCTGGATTAAATACTCCTTCCGCTATCGCCATTTCTGGAAATGAGCTTTTTGTCATTAATAGTTTCCAAATTAACAAATACGATGCTACAACTGGGGCTGCACTAAACGTTCCTCTAGTGTCCGGATTTAAGAGTCCTGGCGGTCTCGCAATTATAACACCTACTGACACTCCAACGCTGTCTTACTGGGAGTTGGCAATTCTAGCCATACTACTGTTAATCACAATTGGTAGGTTATTACCCCCACTTCGAAGCACGTTTTCTTTAAACTGAATCCAGCACCTGCCTTCATCGGACGCCTTCAAATCAGGCCATTCCAAGGTCTTCTCGACTACAAAATCTGCATCGCGAAACTGAAGTTCTGGTAGAACCAGTTGCTGGAATCGAAGGGGAGGATTTGCACGCCGGGAGGGGGCAGATGGGAATCGGGCGTGCCTTGGAGCGGGAGTCCGGTCTTGGCGTCCACCTGGATGGTATCGAAGATCGCCGGGGTATCATCATGGCTGCTGATGATGAGCTGGAGATAGGTCGGTGTGCCATTGGCGTTGGTGCCGTACGAGCCGAGCCAGACGACGACGTGCGAGACGGTCGGGCCGTCATGCATGTAGAGCAAGTCCCCGGGCTGCAGCGAGGAAAGAATGCCGGAGAGCGAGCCCGGCTTGTTCAGTTTGTTCGTCCCATAATTTGGCCCGAGTAGGAACTTGGGCGTGATGACCGCGCCGGTGGAGGAGAGAATGGTGGCGGTGGGCTGGTTGCCCACGGCAGGCCCGTTCCCGGTGGTGAATTTAACCTGCGAGGCCGTACCGGAATGCATTTGGATTCCCAGCGCGAGATTATAGATGTAGGCGGAGAAATCGGTGCAATCGATTCCGGGCTGGGCGGAGCCATAGGCACTTTTGTAAAAATTCGGCAGCGTCGGGGACGTGTTATACTCCAGGTTCTGCGTGGTGCTGAGGTAATTGCCATTGCTGACCGGAAGCCATGTGTACGAGCCATTGGTCACGTAGCCGGGATTAAATTGGGGGAGGTGCAAATG
>CAIPBM010000087.1 GCA_903863295.1 uncultured Verrucomicrobiota bacterium
CGCCCCCTTTGCATCGGCAAAGTGGGCGATGCTTGGCTCCTCTCCAGCGAAAGCTGCGCCTTCGATATCATCCCCGGCGCCAAGTTCGTTCGCGACGTCGCCCCTGGCGAGATCGTGGTCATTGATGAGAATGGTCTCCGCTCGTTCAAGCCTTTCGTTCCCAAGGATCGCCTCGGTTTCTGCATCTTCGAATACGTCTACTTCGCCCGGCCCGACAGCATGCTGGAAGGCGTCAACGTCAGCGAGGTGCGGACCAACATGGGACGCGAACTCGCCCGTCTCCATCCGGTCGATGCCGATCTCGTCATTCCCGTGCCCGACTCCGGCAACTACGCGGCGCTCGGCTACAGCGAGGAATCGGGCATTCCTTACGATGCGGCGTTTGTCCGCAACCACTATGTCGGGCGCACCTTCCTCAATCCGTCGCAACTCGCCCGTGAATTCGGCGTGAAGGTGAAGCTGAACATCATCAAGACGCGCGTGGCCGGCAAACGGGTGGTCGTCGTCGACGATTCCATCGTGCGCGGCACCACGGCGCGGGCGCGGGTCATGAACCTGCGCCAGGCCGGGGCCAAGGAAGTCCACATCCGCATCAGCTGTCCCCCGCACCGGCACCCGTGCCACTACGGCATCGACTTTCCCGATCCCAAGGACCTGATCGCCAACCAGCTTTCCCACCAGGAAATCACCAAGTATCTCCAGGCCGATTCCCTCGGCTACCTCGACCCCGCCGGCATGGTCCGCGCGAGCGGCCGGGACGAGAACCAGTTCTGCATGGCCTGCTTCAACGGCAAATATCCCGTCGCCGTGAACCCCGACCTCGACAAGCTTATCTTCGAGCGCCGCCGCGAGCGCGCCGAGTCCCTCGTATTCGCCGAGGAAGCCGCCCCGCGGTTGTTTAATGGGAAGGTTTAACGCTCTCAAATCCGTCATCCTGAGCGGAGGCGAGCCGGTCCAAGGGGGTATAGCGGTTGATAATTGTCCCTTGGTGCCAGGTGCTCTAGCGGGTAGCTATGCCCCACTAAGAGAAGTTATCCTTTGTTTGCAAGGGAAGGGCTGTTAAAAAAGGGGCCTAACCTCAAAAAAGGAGTCTCGTGACAGTATGTATCGCCGCTATTTGCGAAGGAAGCATAGTTTTCGGAGCGTCTGATAGAATGCTGACGTCTGGCGACGGGGCAGTTGAGTTTGAACCGGCGTTCCCAAAGAGCTTCGCTCTAACCAATTCAATTGTGGCGATGATGGCGGGAGATTCGGCGATTCAAGCTGAAATACTTCAAGATGTTCATGGGGTAATCTTGGAGAGGATAAGAACCCATCCCACCGTATGGATAAAGGTTAAAGAAGCAGCAGAACTTTATTCCAAAGTTTACTCAAAGATTAAGCAGAAGAGGGGTGAAAACGCTATTCTAGGCCCTCTTGGGCTAACGCATAAGACATTTATAGAAGGTCAGAAATCCATGTCCGAGTCCTTTGTGAATCAAATCACTAAGGAGCTTTTGAATTTCGGCATGGAAGAGTTTGAGACTATTCTTACGGGAATAGATACAGACGGTGCGCACATATATGTTGTAAGTAATTACGGCATCCATTGCTTTGATACGGTTGGCTTTGCCGCAATTGGCAGTGGATCACGCCATGCGCAGTCTCAATTTATGCTGGCTCGTCATGGAAGACTGGCTAAGCAGGAAGAAACTATTCTTTTGACATATTCGTCGAAAAAATACTCTGAGGCTGCCCCAGGAGTTGGAGAAGCGACCGATATGTTTAGCATTGGGCCGGTGATTGGATCTCATTTCATTGTTGGAGAACCAATATTAAAAGATCTGGAGAAGATGCATAGGAGACGCGTAAAACGCGAAGAAGCAGCGTTAAGAAAATCCGTGAAGGAAGTTCATGAGTATACAAAGAAACTACAAGAAGAGGCCGCAAAACTCGCCAAAGGCCAACAAGCCAGCGTTATTGATGGAGGAAGCGCACCCACTGACGGGGCCGGAGTTTCAAACAATCCTAAAAAAGGTTAGCCGAAAGCTTTCTTCAACTGAAAAAGGAAATTCGTGAACATCGCCGTATTGCCAGTGCTGTGATTGTAGCCGAAGCAAAATTCATCGACGTTTTTTTGAAGGCGTTTCAGCGACATATGATGAAAAGGGCAAAAGGGATGGGCATCTTCGCGACTCAAAACAAAACCGGACATATGCCTATCCTATTTTCCCCGTTCTTCGGTGATCGATAAGCCGAAGGCTTTACAGAACCGTAGCCGGTGGTTGAGCCCGCGACCGCGGGCGACACCACCGGAATAAAATTAGCAAGCTTCGCACCCCGGCTAGGGGTGCCACCTCCGTGCGACCCCTGCCGGGGTCGATTCCGCGGGGAATAGGTACCGGTGGTGTCGCTGCGCTCAACCACCGGCTAGGGTGGTGCAAAGCCTTCGGCTTTAGCGAAGCAAAGGCATTGTTCCCACTCAAGATGATACTCCTTTAAGAAGGAGCATCCTCAGGCAAAACGGTGTCGACGGGGCCCGATCCATATTTCATTGAGAAATGAATCAAAGCCCCTAAGGTGGACCCATCTGTTCATAACAGTCATTTTTCGATTCCCGGGCTAGTGGCGAAATTGGCAGACGCGCCAGATTTAGGTTCTGGTTCCGCAAGGAGTGGGGGTTCAAGTCCCTCCTAGCCCATTTTCGGTCGAGTCCCCCCAGCTTGACCCTGCCCTCTCAAACTGGTACCCTTTCTCTTCCATGTCCCGATTCCGCCCCATTCTTTACAGCCTTTTTGCGCTGTCGCTGGCTGTTCCGGTCGCGCAGGCGGAGCTGGTCTGGCGTCCGGGTGAGGGCTGGTCGGATGAAAGTGGCGGCGCCGTTTCCGCCTCAAGTTCACGTGACCAGTTGGAACAGGCCCACAAGCTGGAAGCGGAAGGTCGCCGTGACGACGCCCTGAAGGCTTACAAGGCCTTGCTGCGCCGCTGGCCGCTCTCTTTCTTTGCCCCGGAAGCCCAGTACCGCATCGGCAAGATCTACGAGGACGAGGGCGATTTCCAAAGCGCGTTCAAGGCGTTTCAGGTCATGGTGCAGAAGTATCCCTCCAGCGATTACTTTGAGCAGGCGCTGGATGAGCAGTACCGGATCGCCAATCTCTACCTGGCCGGTGAGCCGCAGCGCGTCTGGAAAATTCCCGTCGGGCCTTCCATGGACAAAACCGTCGATATGTATGAGCGCATCGTGAAGAACGCGCCCTTCGGCACCTATGCGCCGCAGTGCCAGTTCAACATCGGCCTGGCCCGCGAGAAGCAGCGCCGTTACACCGATGCGATCGACGCCTACCAGACCGTGCTCGATAATTACCCGACCAGCCCGGTGGCCTCCAACGCGCAATACCAGATCGGTTATGCCTGGATGCGCTCCACCCTAACGGGTGACTACGATCTCGGCGCGGCCAAGAAGGCGATCGATGCCTTCCAGGATTATCTGGTCCGCTATCCCTCCAGCGACAAGGCCGCACAGGCCCAGGAGAATATCCAGCGGCTGAGCCAGAAGCAGACCCAGGGTGCCTTTGACGTGGCCAAGTTTTACGAGACCCAGCACGATCCGCGCGGCGCCTTCATCTATTACAATGAAGTGGTGCGCGAAGACCCCAATTGCCCCCAGGCGCAATTGGCCAAGCGCCGCATCCAGGAACTCCGCCCCGTGGTGGAGGCGCTCCCTGGAGGCCTCGGGCCGGATGGCTCCGGCAATCTCGCCAAGCCGAATACCGTGGCCAGCAATCCCTCGGGACCTCTCTCGCCCAACGATATGCCGCTGACCAACAGCGCCATGCCGGATCCAGCCGCCAATGCTTCGCTCCCGGATGATCCGAATGCGCCGGTGACTAGTTCCTCCCCCGGAGCCACGGCGGCGGATGCCAGCTCAAGCGCAGCCTCGCCGTCGATGCCGTCTCCCGCCAGCTCGGCCGTTCCAGCCCCTGCCCCAGCGCCCACCAGCGCGACTACTCCCGGCAATGCGCCAACGCCAAGCGTGCCGAGCACCCCGCAGGCGCCTGCGGCTCCTCCCGCGCCATCTCCTTCCCCCGATCCTGCTGCAACTGCTCCCGCCCCGCCTGACAAGGCGCCCGCCACCACTCCATGAGCCACCCCGCTTACCGGATGGCGCAACTGGTTGTCCTGTCCATTTTTATTACCCTGGGTTTGAGCGGTTGCGCCGGTTACCGCGTGGGCAATATCTCCGGGCGTGATCTCCAGGGTGTCCGGAGCGTCTACGTTCCGGTGGCGAAGAATGCCAGCCTGCAGCCCGATATCCAGACGACGGTGACCAATGCGATCATTCGCCGGTTCAATAACGACGGGACATTGCAGGTCAACCAGACGAGCAATGCCGATTCCGAGCTCGACGTCACCATCACCAACGTCCGGGAGGTTTCCATCGCCAGCAACAACTCCGATATCAACGTCACCGCCCAATATCAGATGACCATCAGCGCCACGGTGACCTTCGTCAATCGTCGCCTGGGCCGGAAAATCTTTGAGAATACCGAGGTCAGTGGCGTCACTACGTTCTTCACCCAAAGCAACATCCAGGAAGGCATCCGCCAGGCCTTGCCGCTGGCTGCGGACGACCTCGCGAATAACACGGTGAAGCTGGTCACGGAAGGCTGGTAAATTTCCCCGCGAGGTGCGGTCCAGCCACTATTCTGCGGCCGTTTCCGACAAACCCATTTGCCAAATCGGGCAGGGAGAGGTATGACGTAGCCATGGCTGTCGTTAAGAAATCACAAAAACGGGGTGCGAATACGGGTACGATTTCATCAGAGGAACTGCTCAGGGAGTTTCCCGGAGCCAAAACCGTCACCCATGAAGCGGGTACCATGATCTTCCGCGAGGGTTCCAAGGCACTCAGTTGTTATGTGATCGTGAAGGGTAAGGTGCAAATTCTCAAGAAAACCCGAAACGGCGAAAACATCCCGCTCGCCATCGTGAAGCCGGGCGAGTTTCTTGGCGAAATGGCGATGCTCTCCGGCGAACGCCGCAGCGCCAGCGCGATAGCTAAGACGAAGGTCGAGGCCATCGTCATTGAGCACACCGAGTTTGTCTCGCTGCTCAAGGTGCAGAATCCCTTTGCAGGCCGACTTTCCCTCCAGATGTCGACGCTGCTCGCCACCCGCTGCCATCTTCTCCTGCGTCTCATCGCCCGCCAATCGGGCATCGTTCCCCTGGGTCAGAAAAAGGTACCCGCTCTTGATGTCCGTGCTGTCCTCAATCGAGTCTATACGCTCTGGGCGGTCTGAGCGCGAGACGTTGCTCCCGCCCGGAGCAGAGTCTCCCGACGACAAGGCCTCCGCCTTGGTGATCATTCCTGCCCGCAACGAAGCCGTGGCGATTGGACGTGTCGTGCGTGGCTGCCGCAACGCCGGTTTTTCGGTCTGGGTGATGGATGATGCGAGTCGCGATGCCACGGCCCAGCTTGCGGCACAAGCAGGAGCGGAAGTCGCGACCCTGACTGGCCCACACCATGGCAAAACTGCGGCGTTGCATCATGCCTTGAGCCGACTGCCAGGATCGGTCGAATGGCTCTTCTTTTTCGATGGCGATGGCCAACATCATCCCGCTGACCTGGACCGCTTTTGGTCACAACGTCATGAGGCTGATCTCATCGTCGGCAACCGCTTTCCCGATTCCACCCAAATGCCGACCCTACGCCGGTGGACCAACCGGGCGATGTCGATGGTGCTGAGGCGCAGTGGCGTGATCGATAGCCAATGTGGTTTCCGTCTCGTCCGCCGCGCCTGGCTCGGTTCCTGGCTTCCCGCCGGGCACCATTTTCAATTCGAGACGGAGATGGCGTTACTCGCCTCGAGCCGTCCCACACGCGTGGTCAATCTCCCCATTGCCGCGATCTATGCGCGGGAGGAATCGAAAATCGTTCCCTGGCGCGACGCTCTCAACTTTGCCCGTTGCCTGATCAAGTCATGATGGCGGGAACCACCATCACGCCGCTGTTTCAGTCGACGACAAATGCCACCGGGCAACCCATCGTCTATCCGCACAACGGCACGGCGGAGGTGCAGGCCTTTCTGGTGGAGATGGCTCCGGGCGAGAAAACGCCTTGGCATCAACATCCCGTGCCGCTTTTGGGCTATATGCTGGAGGGCGAGCTGACGGTTCATCAGGCCAGCGGAGAGAAGCGGGTCGTGCGTACCGGGGAAGTTTCGCTTGAGGCGGTGGATGCCGTCCATTACGGGGCCAACGAGGGGGCCGTTCCGTTGAAGATGATCGTCTTTGTCGTGGGCCTCAAGGATGTGCTGTTTACCACCGAGGCCGAGAAACCTGCGTCCGCTTTATCATGATCAAATACACGCTCGTCGCATTGGTTCTGGCCTTCACGTTTTCGTTTCCAACCTTCGCCGATCTGGCCAAGTCCGATTACAACCAGGACGTCACCGTCACCAAGCTGCTTCGCACCTCCACCAATTCCATCGGGCAGCCCATCGCCTACCCGCACGATGCGCCCGCCGAGGCCTCCGTTCTCATCGTCGATATCCCACCGGGCAAGCAAACCGGTTGGCACAAGCATCCCGTGCCGCTTTTCGGCTACGTCCTGTCGGGCACCATCACCGTTCATCTCGCCGATGGAAAAAAGAACGTCTTCAAGCAGGGCGAGGCCTTCGCTGAATCGGTGAACACGCTTCACAATGGCATCAACGAAGGCACGGAGCCGGTAAAGCTACTCATTTTCGTTGCCGGAGAGAAGAATGTCCCGTTTACGAAGAAGGCGCCCGTGGATAAGGAGGGGCGACCGCTCGGTGATTTTCCGGGTAAGCAGGATGCGCCAGTCTCGCAATGATATTTGCGATCGGTTAGCCTCTCACTCTTGATTCTGCTCGCTGTCTGATTTACGATTGGAACAGTTCTTAAGAAGATAATTCACCATGAAAATCAAAGAGCCGGAAGTGATCTATAAGAGCGGCAAGCCTACCGCGGTTATCCTTCCTCTGGCCCAATACGAAGAGCTGCTGGAGAGGGCGGAAGATGTAGCCGACTTGGCGTGGCTGCGTAAGGCCCGGCTTCAAGGTGCGTCCTATCGTCCCTTTTCCGACTATCTGAAAGAAACCCAAAAGCGTGTATCAAGTCGTCATTGAACGGCGAGCAGAAAAGGATATGGATCGCTTGGGTGCGCCGGTTCATCGTCGCATCAGCGAATCCATTCTGGCTCTGGCATCGGAGCCCCGTCCGCCGGGATGCCGCAAACTGGTTGGGAGCAAGGATGATTGGCGTATTCGGGTAGGCGATTACCGCGTAATTTATCAGATTGCCGATGTTTTACGCATCGTTCGTGTTCACCGCGTCCGCCATCGTCGCGAAGTTTATAAGTAATCATCATTTCTCCTCGCCCGAGCGGAAAACGGCATTAAATTAGAGACGTGTCTTCGCCGGGAACCTTTGTCCATCTTCACGTCCATTCCGAGTACAGCCTGCTCGATGGCGCGTGCCGTATTCCCGACCTGGCCAAGCGTGCGGCCGAGCTGAAAATGCCTGCACTCGCCTTGAGCGATCATGGCAATCTCTTCGGGGCGATTGAGTTTTACAAGGAATGCCGCGCGAATGGCATCAAGCCGATCATCGGTTGCGAGGTCTATCTCGCGCCCGGCAAGCGGACGGAGAAAAAGGCGAACAGCGCCAAGGAAGCCTCCACCCATTTCCTGCTGCTGGCCAAGAACGAAACCGGTTACCAGAATCTGGTCAAGCTGGTC
>CAIPBM010000088.1 GCA_903863295.1 uncultured Verrucomicrobiota bacterium
GAAGCCGAGCCGCGGCGCCTTGGGGTTGCGTGCGCAGAAATAGGCGTGGACCCGGTACTCGAAAAACGTCAGCACCGCCAGCGCGATGGCCACGAGCAACCCGGAAAGGTCAAATCCAAAGGGCAGACAAATCCAGACGCCCGAGATAATCGCCGCCGCAAGCAGGATGTGTTTGCTCCAAAGAGCGACCTTGGCCCGGCTCGGGTATTTTTCAAATCCCTCCGACGGGCTCAGGGTGGCCAGATAGGCCTCGGGCGTCAGCGGCGATCCCGCAGCCTGAAGCAAGTCGGCGAGAGCTTGCCGGGGAATCGGGATCATGGGGTCCATAAGCGCGGCGTGGGTGCAGCCCGAGCATGGCTGGCCGCCGGGGCATCTTCAAGCGAACCTTCACTATCATTCATCTGTATAGCGAATTTCATTGACTCGCGCGCGCGAATGTTATACGAAAGTATTATGCGCCACAGTAACAGCCAGCAAATGGTTCTCGGGTTCATTGAGCAATACCAAGGGGAAAACCAGCGTCCGCCAACGATCCGGGAGATTCAGGATCACTGCGGATTCAAGAGTCCCCGGGCGGTATCCTATATCCTCGAGAAGCTGGAAGAAGCGCGTCTCATCATCCGGCAGGCCCATTCCCGCGGGATTCAGCTGACAAAGCCGCGTACCACCTCGTCGGGCGTACAATTACCGCTTTTTGCCTCGATCCCTGCGGGTATTCCTGATGAGTTCGACGGCAGTGAAGCACCAGAAACGCTCCGGTTTATTCCGACCACCCTGGGTATCTCCAATCCCAGCCGGGCCTTTGCCGTGAAAGTCCGGGGAGATAGCATGATCGATGCGGGGATTTTTTCCGGCGACATCGTCGTGCTGGAAAATAAAGAGGCCCGTTCCGGGGACATCGTCGCCGCCCTCATCGACGGCGAAAATACGCTCAAACGTCTGATCAAGGAAAACGGCCGCGTCTACCTCAAGGCGGAGAACCGGGATTACCCCAATTTGGAACCGGTCGAGAAGCTCGATATCCAAGGCGTTGTCGTCAGCATTCTGCGGACCTACGCTGCCGCGGCTTAATTTCACTAGAAGTCCGTTATCCTGAGCCTATCGAAGGATTAGCCCCCGGTGATTCTCAAATTATTGGAGTATGTCGTGCCTCAATGGAAGCTGATCCTTCGACAACCTCAGGATGACAGATTTTTTTGCCGGAAGACTTTTTCGGAAAGCCTCCTGCCTGCCCGTCCCTATTCGGAATCTTCCTCTCCTAGCAACGGCTTGGCGGCCTCCACCATCCGTTTCGCCTCTTCCATCTCCTTCAAAGTCGCCTGTTTGCGGGTATAGCGCCTTTCAATGGCATCGAGAAAAGTCTCCCAGTCCTCACGCGACGGCTTGCGATCATACTCCCACTTCGCCGCACCCCGTTCCTTGAACTGCAGCTTGAACGTCCCGGAAAACCACGTTACCCGAACCTCATACCGCGAGCCATCGTCACGCTTGGTCGTCCAGTTGATGTCACGGCGCATGGTTCAGGCCCACAATTTCTCGACGCTCAATTCATCCAGCCGATCGACCACCCAATTGGCATGGGCCAGCTTCTCTTTCGGCTCGGTTGTTGTCACGGCCACGACGCGGATTCCCGCCGCCTGTGCAGCAGCAATACCCACCAGTGCGTCTTCAAAAACAACGCCGTTGTCCGGTTCCACTCCAAGGCGACTCGCCGCCGTCAGAAATACCTCCGGGTCGGGCTTGCCCCGCTTGACATCCTCCGCGGTGACGATCGCCGAAAAATAGGAATCAAACCCGAGCACCGCTAGCGTCGTGGTGATGTTCTCCCGGTGGGTTGATGAACCGATGACACAGGCTATCCCCGCGTCTTGTAAAGTCTCGAGCCAGGCCTCGACCCCGGGAAGCGCCTCAATGCCACGCTCGACGATGATCTCGCGATAAATCGCCTCCTTGCGGAGCGAAAGTATCCGCGTCTCCACCGGGTCA
>CAIPBM010000089.1 GCA_903863295.1 uncultured Verrucomicrobiota bacterium
AGTCGACCGATCCGCCGCTAGGGACAGCGGCGGCTACCTCGGAGGGGAGCACCGTTGCGCGGCGCGCAACGGCTACCAGAGGCAGGACGGAGGACTGAAATAGTTAGAGGTCCTTCGACTACGCTCAGGATGATGGATTTTTAAGAGTCGCTTACGCGACCCGTTGCTGGGTGGTCGTGCTTATTTTGTGAGCGGGGTGCAGGCCAGGGTGTTCACGGTGGCTTCGTCCGTGGCGAGCCAGGGGCGCACGTCGGGGTTTGTGCTTTGGAGGGACACATAATCGAGCGTCACGTTAGGCGCGTGGCGCACGTAGATGCCGGAGGCGGGGGTTAGGCCGAAGATGTTGGATTGCGGATAGGTGCCATCTTTTTCACCGGAAATTTGGGGAACCTGGGTCTGGCCGCCGGGCATCTCGATATAGGCGTTGCGGAGGACGATACTCCCGAGGGGGGCTTGGGGAATTCCGGTGATGGTGTTGGAAGGGAGCGTGCTGGTTCCCGGATTCATGACGCGGACATTTTCGATCAACACGTGGTCGATGGAACCGGGCGTGGTGGCGGGCTTGCCGTTGTTGCCGGTGTCCCGACGGGCGAGCCGGATGAAAAGGGGCTGCGAGACGTGACTCATTTCCAAGCCGTTGACGTGAATGTCATTCACCTTGGATCCATCCACGGATTCTATACAGAGTCCGCCGTACCGGGCTCCTTTGATGGTATTATTGGCGAAGGAAAGTCGTTCGATGGGGCCTTTGGTCGCGGTTCCGATTTTGATGGCATTCGCATCGAAATCTATAATGGTGTTATTGAAAACCGAGATGTCGTGCAATCCCCGCACGCTGTGGCTTTTCAGGCAAATGCCATCGTCCTGCGCCTCGATATGACAATTGGAAATCGTGACGTGATCGCAATCGCAGATATCCATTCCGTCCAGGTTTTCGCAGTAGCCGCGGGGAGAGAAAATGTTGAGGTGATCCAGCGTGAGGTGAGAGCATTCGCAGTAGATATCGGTCCACATGCGGGGATTGCGCAGGGTTAGATTCCGGACGGTGATGTCCTTGCTGCCAAAGATCCGAAGCAAGGAGGGGCGAAACGATTCCTTGCCATTCATCTGGAGCAATTGCCCCTGTCCATTTATCTCGCCGGTGCCATCCAGGATCAAGCCATCCGCGGCATAGGCGTAGATGAGGCTTTTGCGAAGGCCCGCGGCTGCGGTGGTGGGAGGCATTTTATCGGGGTAATCCTCCGGGCGCGTGCTGCCGAGGAGCGAGGCATCCGCGTTCACGTAAAAGGTCATTTTACCTTTAAGTTCGAGCGGAGCCGTGAGGAATTTACCGGCCGCCAGGTAGACCGTTCCACCGCTCCCGGCGCAGGCGTCGATGGCTTTTTGGATGGCTGCGGTATCGAAGGTGGTTCCATCCCCGACGGCTCCGTAGGTCCTGACGTCGAAGATGGGTTTGGGCGGAGAGACTCGCGTGGGCGGGGTTTGAACGGGATCAAAGGCGGGATGGTTGGTATCGATGAGGCGCGCCTCTTGGCCGAAAACAGCTACCTGCAGGGCTAAAAAAAGGAGCAGGGCGAGACGGCCTTTCATGAGGGGATTTAACCTTCACTACGAGCTAAAGTTGTGGGCATTGAGGTGCGCTTCTTGGGGGGTGTGGCAGCGCTTCCTGTGCGCGGAGCGGAACGGCTGCTGGGGCGGGGCGGAGAACTGAAATAGTTAGAGGTCCTTCGACTACGCTCAGGATGACGGATTTTAAGAGTCGCTTACGCGACCCGTCGCACGGAATGCGACGGCTACCAGGGGGCTTTTATTTCAGGTTGTGGAGGGCTTGGTCGAAGGTTTCGGGGATGTAGGTGAAGGCGGTCATGGCGGGGTGGGGATCGCCGGTGTTGTTTTCGGTGGCCATTTTGAGTTGCTCGCTCATCTGGAGGGCGCGGGGGGCGATAACGTTGAGGATCTGGGCGAAGAGGCGGAGGGGGGCGGAGGGGACGGCGAAGATGATGACCTGGCGCCAGAGGAAAGCGACGATGAGGAGAAGCAGCCAGAGTCCCGCGCCGAGGAGAGCGGGGATGAGACTGAGATGATGCGTCCCGAAACCGAGGATCAACCCGATGGGGAGGGCGAGAATGCCGAGCCAGAGGAGGGCGCGGAGGATGAGTAAGATGGGAAAATCTTCGCAGGTGGTTTTTTGGCCGAGGTGGGTCGCGACTTTTTGGATGAGTTCGCGCCAGGAGAAGGCGACGGGACCGACGAGGTCGTAGGTTTGGCCGATGGAGATTTCCTGGGCGACGGCGTGAGCGAAGCTGCGCGCGACTTCGCGGACGCTGACGGGCTGGATGAGGTTGTGGCCACCGTCGAGAAGGGGAAAGGATTTGAGGAGGAGGAGGTTGACCGGCGGGGAGAGGAGGAGGCGGAGGAGATTGAGGATGCGGTCGCGGCGGTCGTAGCCGTAGACGAGCGAGGGGCGGATGATGGTCCAGGCGAGGCCGCCCTGGCGGACGAGCTCCTCCGCGCGCCATTTGGTGAGGTGATAGCGGGAGCTGGCGTGGGGGCGCGTGCCGATGGCGCTCATCTGGATCCAGCGGATGACGCCGGCTTGCTGCGCGGCGGTGAGGACGTTGCGGGTGGCTTCGGTGTGGGCTTGCTCAAAGGTGATTTTGGAGGTCTCGGCGATGATCCCGATGAGATGGATGACGGTTTCAACGCCGGCCAGGGCGGCGGGAAGGGTTTCGGGCTTGAGGGCGTCGCCGGGGACGAGTTCGACCTGGGGATGACCGGCCCAGGCTTGGGCGCGGCGGGGATTGCGGACGAGGAGGCGGACGCGGTAGCCGAGGGCGAGGAGTTCCCTGACCACTTCCTGTCCAATAAAGCCGGTGCCGCCCGTGACGAGGATCATGCCGTTAAGGTGCGCGAGATTGGGGGGTTGTCTACCGGTAGCTGTGGTTTGCGAGTCCTTAAGGGCGTAGGCAACAGGCTCCGGTTGATCGGCGACGGTCATAGACCGCCGCTACAGGGAAGGCAGGGGGTGCGCTATGGGGAGGGCCCGGCGTTGAGATCGGCGATGAAATCGCGTCAGCACGCGCGTTCCCAAGTACAACTTGGGAACGAGGGGAATAGGGTGGGCGGCCAGGCTCCGGATTGAGCGGCGACGGTCATAGACCGCCGCTACAGGGGAGGCAGGGGTGCGCTATGGGGAGGGCCCGGCGTTGAGATCGGCGATGAAATCGCCTCAGCACGCGCGTTCCCAAGTGCAACTTGGGAACGAGGGGAAGCAGTCTTTGTTTTGCAGATCGGCTACGGTCATCGACCGCCGCTACAGATTACAGCGTCTGGAGGAAGCGGACGAGTTGCTCGCGGTTCGGGCTGACGGCGTGACGGACGTAGAAGCCCGAGGCGGCGACGGCCAGTTGCAGCGAGTGGGCCACTCCGAGGCCGAGGAGGCGTCCGATGACGAAGCCGGCGTTGAAGTGATCGCCCGCACCGGTCGTGATCTTCGGCTTGGCCGTGTAGGGGCCGGTGACGAAGGCTTCGCCCTGCGCGTCGGCTCCGGCGGCATACTGCACCGGATGGATGACGACAGTGTGGAGCTCCAGCTTCTCGCGAATCGCCGCGGCGAGGGAGGCAGCGCCCTTGGGATTGCTGGGAGTTTTCTTCAGGCGCAGGACCTTCGCGACATGCTGGCTCTCGCTTTCGTTGAGGCCGAGGATCACGTCGTTGTGCTGCTGGAATTCACCGATGATCTTGAGCGCGGCATGGAGGTCGGCATCAAGGCGCTTGGCCGGGTCGCAGAGATCAAAGAACATGAGCTTGCGGGTCGTCGGCTTGGCGGGCATGTAATCGCTGAGCAACCGTTTCCAGATGGCGGAAAGGTGAGGCAACATCGTCCAGTTGACCATGCCGATGAAGTGGGCCTGGTTCCAAAGCTTCTGGAACGTGACATCGCCGAGGCGCTTCTTCAACGTTTCCCAGGAGACTTCATGGACGGTGCCATGTTGGCCGAACATGAGCTTGCCATCGGAAAATTCGAAAGCCTGGGTAAGGCCGGGCTCCGCGATGGAGTAGACCTTGGTCCGCTTGGCGAATTCAGAGAAGACGGGGTGGATTTCAGGATAACCGAGCATGCCGACGTAATGAACGGGTGCACCGAGCGTGCTCAAAGCAAAGGACATGATCGGGCCATTGCCGCCGAGCTTCTTGGCTTGCGGGACGATTTCAAAATTGGCGCTCTTGCCGGCAGCGGCGGTGACCTTGGTTCCAAAACCTTTGATGCTGGCAAAAGGGGTGTATTTGGTCGGCGACTGGCGCTGTTCGACCACATGAAATATCTCATCGACGAAACCGTCAAAACCCAGCAAACACTGGAACTTAAGGAGTTGCGCACGCGAACCAATAAGGCGTTCCGCCGTTTGACGAGCCAGCCGGGAATCCGTAATCATTTTGTTTTTTTAACAGAAAAAGACTGGCGTGACAAGCTCTGTCGGCTAACTTAGTGACCTTACGTGCCGCTTTCCGTCTCGGGACGGTGGCAAACGTCGCCCGTATGGCACCCCAATCTGATCGCCTCGCCCAGCGTCTGGGCGCCCTCTTCGGCCTCTTTGGGGTCATCCTTGGAGCCTTGGCGGCCCATGGGCCCGTCCATGACTATCTGGAGAGGCAGGGGCATCTCGATTATTGGCACACGGCTCTCTTTCAGCAGTGGGTTCACGCGCTGGCCTTGCTGGCGGTCGGGCAGGGGCGTTCGGCGCGGCGGGGAACGGTGATTTGTTGGCTGATCGGCGTGGTGCTTTTTTCGGGCAGTCTTTATATCCTCGCACTCGATTCAACGCAGAAATGGGCGGGACCGGTCACACCCTTGGGCGGATTGTTCCTCATCCTGGGCTGGCTCTGGCTGTGGATCACTTTGTTGAAGAAAACGACTTAAGATGATCCGGCTGCTTGCGCTTTTCCTGTTGTTTCCGGCACCTGGTTTCGCTGCCACGAAGACTGTCCCTGCGCCGTCGATTTGGGCGAAACCGATCCCGCTGGTTCCCGCCAATTGCGCGCTGGCTGCGGCATATTCGCGCGAACATGGAGGCGAGGCGTTGCGAATTGAGCAAAATGGGCGTGCGATCTATGAGGATTACCTGCCCGGTTTTTCCGCCCAGACTCCGCATAAGATTTACAGCGGCACGAAGACGTTCTTCGCAGTGACGGCGATGATCCTGGTCAACAAGGGGCTGTTGCGGCTGGACGAAAAGGCGAGTGACACGCTGACTGAGTGGAAGAAGGATGCGCGGCGCTCGATTACCATTGATGAGTTGCTGTCGCAGACGAGCGGGCTGGATCCGAATACCGAGCGGTTGGAGGCCTCGCCCGATCAACTCGCCGCAGCGGTGAACCAGCGGTTGATCGATCCGCCCGGGACGCGATTCCACTATGGCGCCGCGGGGTACCAGGCGTTTGGCGAAATCCTGCGGCGCAAAATCTGCCGGAAGGGCCAGAGCGTGGAGAGCCTGGTTAAGGATACGCTGCTTGATCCCTACGATCTCGACGTGGCGGACTGGGTTCGCGATAAATCGGGGAATGTCTTGATTCATGCCGGGATGCTGCTGACACCGGAGGTTTGGGCGAAATTCGGGAACCTGCTCATGGCTCCGGTGCCCGCGACGGGAAGCCATCCGCGGGCTTTGGGTTACGCTGCGATGCTGCAGGGGCACAAGGCGAATCCGGCTTATGGGATCGGCATCTGGCTGAACGCGCCGCAGAAGCCGCATCATAAGCAGCCGTTGCGCGATCTGCTTCCCGCGATGGATGGCGACCAGCTTTATCCGGGCGGACCGCCCGACTTGATCGCGGCCATGGGGACAGGGAAGGAGCGGCTATATGTCATTCCTTCGCAGGGGATCGTGGTGGTGCGATACTCGTATGGGGCGCCTTATTCCGATGGGGAGTTTTTGTCCCGGTTGCTGACCGGCAAGCCCCATCCGGATGCGCATACGCATTGAAAGTAAGCCTCTGGCAGCGCTCCGTCATCCTGAGCTTGTCGAAGGATCAGCCTCCGTTGGCTTTCACAGTCCTCCGACAACGTGCAAATCATCGGGAGCTGATCCTTCGACAAGCTCAGGATGACGGAACGGCGGATTACAAAGAGGAAAGCTGAGGAGAGGTTCCGAAGAGATGGGCTGGCAATTTCGTCAGATGCCTCTATCCTCACCTTGCAAGACATGAAGCACTCCGCCAGTAAGGCCCCGACGCGTCGTCTGGCCTCGCCCAAAAAGCAGGTCCAGTTGAACCTGCGACGGCGTCAACTCCCGCCTCCGCGCGACAATGACGGCGAGGTGGAGATTGAACCGAAGAGTTCTTTTTGGAAATGGGTCGGGATCGTGGCCCTCTTTCATGTCCTGCTCATTGCCGGGTTCAGCATCTTTTACGCGCTGTCGCCCGCCCCGCCCCCGACGCCGCCGGAAGTGTTCATGTCGCTGCTCCCCCCGGGAGAGGTGGTCAAGGGCAAGCCAGGTGTTCAACAGGCGCCGAAGCTTGGCGCAACCTCAACGGCCCCGGCGTCTCATCACGCGGCCCCACCGCCCGATCCCACGCCTCCAGAGCCGGTTGAGCCCCCCGCTCCACCGCAGCCCGTTGCGATCAAACCGCCGCCGGTTCCCAAGCCGGTCGAGGCTAAGCCGGTGGTGATCAAGAATGATGTCCCGGCGGAGATTCCCGACAAAGCCGTGGTGAAACCGACGCCGCCAAAACCGCCGAAGGTGAAGCTCGACAAGAACGACCTCCAACTCGCGGACGGGCCGACGCCGACGCCAGATCCAGTCAAACATGTGGCCAAGCCGAAGCACAAGAAACCGGCGGTCAAGGCACCGACGGATGATTCGACCAGCCCGGACAGCGACCGCACCGCGAGCGCCGACAACTCGGGCCTGAGCAAGGACGAGGTCGCTTCGCAATTGGGCAAAAAGCTGGAGGAATCGGGAGTGGAGAATGCGGTCAAGACGGGGACCAGCGGTTCCGATCATTCCCAGGCAAATCCCTTTGCCGATTTCTATCTTTCCGTCCGCGATCAGGTGATGAACAAATGGGAACATCCCAACCTGACCGATGAAACCGCAGTAAACCCGGAAGTGACGATTCATGTCGAAAAAGATGGCCGCGTGCCGCCGGAAAGTGTCACGCTTTCCCGTTCTTCCGGCAATCCGGCGTACGATGACTCCGCGCTGGCGGCGGCGAAAAGTCTCGGTTACCTGCTTCAACCCTTGC